>CAJOPI010000384.1 GCA_905236275.1 uncultured Lachnospiraceae bacterium
CCCCCGGTACTTTATTACAACGGATCACATACAATGAGGGATGCTCAATACATGCTGTAAACGCACTTCCAAACGGTAAGTTTTCATAATCAAAAAGTCCTTCATAAGCTCCAACATCTATACTATCCTTTAACTCTGTGGTAAGATTCTTTTCAAGCTGTTCCCCATTTTTTTTATATATCTCTATCTCACACTTTTCAGTTATATTTTTCCCTGACGGGTCAAGTATTACTATTTCCGGAAAAAGATATCTGGCATACATATCATCATTACTGACACGCACTTGTATTGATCTTGAATTTTACTCCCATTATCTGCAATATGATAGTATGAGTATATATAATGCCTTCTTGATAAAGATTCACTGACCGTTATAAAGTAATCTCCATCACTCAAGTTCACTTGATGATCACTTTCTGAAGCCGACCACTTGTCACAAAGTTCAGCTTCTGAGAATATAGATGAAAATCTATCATCTTTGATTTTTTCATATTTTTCAAAACTGAGCCTGTATAGCTTTATTTCAATATTATCAAAATAAGACGGGTTCTCAAAAAAAACTTTCGGTACACCACTAAAAACTCTATTTACATGAACCGGATATGAAACGGTCGGCAGCTCTGCCGCAATCACTTTTTCTTCTTTAACGGCACTGCTCACAACTGCACCGGATAATAACGAACCTGCACATACTATACCGGCAAGCATCACACCAACTACTTTTCCAAATCTCATAAGCTGATTCTCCTTTCAAATCATTTGACATTCAATAAATGTTAATTTATTTTCATTATATCAGCATTTATGTTGGAAAACAATAACTAAATTTTGATATATCATCAGCGGAATCACGGTGAAGTGATTTCAGACTGTTTAATATCAACAGTGTTTTACAGACAAATGGCATCCGCTCCTATTCTGTTCTTTCAGCCAATCCTAACCGCTTTAAAGCATCGGCAAGCACCGGATTCCTTCCGTGCGGCTCTGCATCTATAAGATCATTAGCATCTATTCCTTAAATAATCTGTTCATTCTGCTTGAAGCAGCCTCTGCAAGTCAGCTTCTTTAATGCCGATATGTTGTCTGCTGCTTTTGTTTGGCTTGTCTGTATAGGCTCATTATGGTATTATTTTTTTCAAGAAATCAGTTTTTCAGAAGGGAGGCTTTAGAATGAACACTGTGCGCAAGCTGCCTATAGGCATACAAAATTTTGAATCCTTGCGACGAGACGGTTATCTTTATATTGATAAAACAAAATATATATACAGTCTGATAACTGAGGGAAAGCCGTATTTTCTTAGCCGCCCACGCAGGTTCGGAAAGAGCCTTCTGCTTTCTACTCTTAAGGCATACTGGGAAGGAAAGAAAGAACTGTTTCATGGGCTTGCTATAGAAGAGCTTCTAAAAGATGATCCTGAAGGCTTTGTGCCGCATCCCGTTCTTTATTTTGATTTTAATAAAAAAAATTTTCTCAAAGAAGCAGCCCTTGAGGATGTGCTTGATGAACACCTTCGGGAGTGGGAAGATCGCTACAATATTGACAGTAAAAATATTTCTCTGGAAGAGCGTTTCCGCGTAGTAATAAAAAAAGCTTTTGAGACAACGGAGAAAGGGGTCATCGTCCTTGTGGATGAGTACGATAAGCCACTTCTTGAGGTAATGGACGATCATGACCTCGAGGAGCATAACAAAGCTGTTTTTAAAGGTTTTTTCAGTACACTTAAGAGCTATGACGAGTATCTTAAGTTCGTGTTTCTGACGGGTGTGACGAAGTTCAGCAAGGTCAGTATATTCAGCGATCTTAACCAGCTCAGGGATATCTCCATGAGTAAGGAGTATGCCGGAATATGCGGTATTTCCGAAAGTGAGATCCGGATGGATCTCATGCCTGAGATCCGTCGCATGGCACAGTATTTAAAAACTGACGATGAAGATTGTATCGCCAGGCTCAGACAAATGTACAACGGATACCACTTTCAGCCGGATACCGAAGGAGTATACAACCCCTTCAGCCTTCTTAATGCTCTTCAGGATATGAAGTTTGGTACCTACTGGTTTTCTACAGGTACACCTACATTTCTCGTAAAAATATTAAAAAGCATTGATTTTGATCCTGAGCGTTTTACGGACGGCACTCTTTACTCAGATGAAAGAAGTCTGTCGGACTATCGCGCGGATAATCCGGATCCCCTGCCCTTGCTGTACCAGACCGGATATCTCACCATTTTAGATTATGATGAAAAGTTTGACAGCTATATGCTGGGGTATCCAAACGCCGAGGTGAAATACGGCTTTATCGAAAGTCTTGCTCCCTATTATCTATATGAGGATGCTCCCGACTCTCCCTTTGACATAAGAAACTTCGGCAGGGATATAATAAACGGAAATGTAGACAGTATCCGCGACCGCTTCATTTCTCTCTTTGCAAGGCTCCCATATCCCACTGATGACAAGCCGGTGGAGCAGAACTTTCATAATGCGATCTATATCACCTTTATGCTGCTTGGAAAGTTCGTCCGTACCGAGGTTCACAGTGCGAAAGGACGCGCCGATGCCATAGTGGAAACAGACGATTATGTGTATATCTTTGAGTTTAAATGTGATAAAAGTGCCGATGAGGCTCTGGCTCAGATAGAAGAAAAGGGGTACGCCGATCCTTATATCGCAGACAGCCGAAGGCTGATAAAGGTAGGAGTTAATTTCAACTCGAAAGAACGCAGTCTGGATGAGTGGAAGGTGAGATAGATCAGTACAAAATATACTCTTCATGACACTCATTATAATCTCACTTAAAC
>CAJOPI010000385.1 GCA_905236275.1 uncultured Lachnospiraceae bacterium
TAAAAAACTCCAAAACTTCCCCGAAGGCTGCATCGGAAAACGACATCCTTCGGGGCAAAAAATTATAGTAGTGAAGACAACACGAGATAATTAAAATGATTCAGTTTGGTATAAGACTGCATGACAGCGAAAAGCTGCCGATTGCAGAAAGGCTTGAAAAAATTAAATCACAGGGATTCAGCACAGTTCATCTTGCTCTCTCAAAAATCGGACTTCCTTCGGGAATGGACGAAAAGGGTCCCGGAGTATTGACTCCCGGATATGCCTTTTATCTGAGAGATATCTTCGAGCGTGCCGGAGTCAGTATAGCAATACTTGGATGCTACTTAAACCTTGGTCATCCCGATGAAACTGAATGGCAGAGACTGAGGAAGATCTACAGAGCCCATTTAAGATTTGCGAGGGACTTGGGCTGCGGCATGGTAGGCACCGAAACGGGTGCTCCGAACCCAACCTACAGCTATGACAAAGAGAGCTGTCATTCGAAGGAAGCTTTGGAAATCAGCAAAAGGCATTTAAGTGAGGTCGTTTCCGATGCCGAAAAAATCGGAATAACCTTCGGAATCGAACCTGTTTATAAACATATCGTCTGGAACAGTTCAGTCGCAAGAGAGGTGCTTGACAGTATTGCGTCCCCTGCCCTGCAGATAATTTTCGATCCGGTAAATCTTCTTCATCCGGACAATTTATCCCAGAGAGACGAGGTTATAAGCCAAGCCATAGATGACCTTGGAGATGATATAGCACTTATACATCTGAAGGATTATGTACTGAAGGAAGAGGACAGCGAAAAAAAGATGAGCTGTCTTGCTCCCGGACTTGGCGAAATGGATTACAGTAAAATACTTGAATTTGCCTGCGAGAAAAAGCCTTTCATACAGGCAACACTGGAAAATACAAAACCCGATAACGCCAAAGCGGCGCGAAGGTTTCTTGAGGAAAATTGTTATGACTGAGCTTAAGCTTATGACGGACTCGGATGAGAAAATAAAAGACTATATCGACTATATGATCGAAAATTCCACAGCAGAAATGCCTTACTGGAATAAGGAAAAGATTTTAAGCGGAAGTCCTTCCAAATGGAACTACATTGACGGCTGCATGATAACAGCCATCCTTGAGCTCTATGATATCACGAAGGACAAAAAATATGCGGATTTCGCGGATTCCTTCGTGGGATGGTTTATTAATGAGGACGGCGATATAAAAACTTATTCGCCGGAAGAGAAAAATCTCGACCATCTCGGAGCTGCAAGAAATCTCTTCCGTCTTTATGACATTACAGAAAATGAAAAATACAGGAAAGCCATGGACGTTTTTCGTCATCAGCTCGATATTCAGCCCAGAACCAGAGAGGGAAGCTTCTGGCATAAGAATATTTATCCCAATCAGGTCTGGCTCGACGGATTGTATATGGCTGAACCTTTCTATATGACCTACGAAACCCGCTACAACAGAATGCGCTTCTGCTCAGACAGCTTTAAGCAGTTCGAGATAGTCAGGAATCGTATGCAGAATCCCGGAAACGGACTTTACTATCATGGCTATGACGAGTCAAGACAGATGTACTGGGCAGACAGCAACACAGGCTGTTCGAAATGTACCTGGCTCCGCTCAATGGGCTGGATGATGTGCGCACTCGTTGAGACGGCTTCCGCAATGGACGAATCGCTTTACTACGAATACAGAACCTTAGGCTCAATGCTTAAGGATGCCGCGGATGCACTTGCGGAATGGCAGGACGAAAGCGGACTCTTCTATCAGGTTGTAGACCATCCCGAGGCAGAGGGAAATTATCTTGAAACCTCCGGCACAGCCCTTATCGCTTATTCACTGCTTAAAGCTGTACGTCTCGATCTGCTCCCCGGACGTTTTGCTCCGATAGGAGAAAAAGCCTTTAACGGGATAGTTAAAAATAAACTTAAGTTTAAGGAAGATGGTGTGATCTCCTTAAGCGATATCTGCCTTGTGGCAGGTTTAGGAGGTACGGCATAACGCGACGGAAGCCTTGAATATTATTTCAGCGAACCTGTTGTCGAAGACGACGCAAAGGGTTCTGCTCCGTTCATTCTTGCCTATACGGAAATATTGAGAAGGAAGAGAAAAGCATGGAATTTGAAATTATAGAGATTTTCAACCGCAGCGTCACGATCGAAGTTGACAGCGGTTGTAAGTATAAATCGAAAAATCCCTTTAAGGTGTATATAAACGGTGAACTCAGGGCTGAAAAGAAAGAAAATGTTGTTTCGATTTCTTCCCTGACACCGGACACAGTATATTTGATCTCTATCGAGGACAGCAATAAAAATATCTGTGAAAAATCCTTCAGAACCTTGGAAGAA
>CAJOPI010000386.1 GCA_905236275.1 uncultured Lachnospiraceae bacterium
AAAAGATCCATACCGTAAAGGTTATCAGCGCAGCGATTATTACCGCAGGAACGAATACTCCCGAAACCCTGTCGGCTATCCTCGCAATAGGTGCCTTTGTCGCGGCCGCATCACTGACCATTTTTATAATCTGCGAAAGCGTGGTATCCTCTCCAACACGTTCTGCCCTGCATTTCAAAAAGCCTGAGCTGTTCGTGGTGGCAGCAGACACTTTATCTCCGGCTTCCTTTTCCACAGGAATGCTCTCGCCTGTAAGTGCAGATTCGTCAACTGCGCTGCTTCCGTCAACCACAATACCGTCAACGGGTATGTTTTCTCCCGGACGAACAATAAAAATGTCCCCGATTTTCAATTCTTCTATAGCTATCTCTATTTCTTTTCCGTCCCGTTCCGTAACAGCAGTGGAGGGCTTCAGCTTCATAAGGCTTTTGAGGGCATTTGTCGTCCTGCCCTTGCTTACAGCCTCCAAAAGCTTTCCTACCGTAATAAGCGTCGGTATCATTGCTGCCGTTTCAAAATAGAGATCCATGGAATAGCTCATCACAAGCTCATGCTTACCCTCTCCCATTGCCTCTGCCATTGCAAAGAGTCTGGCAAGGCTGAAAGCAAATGATGCTCCTGAACCCAGTGCGACCAACGCGTCCATATTTGGCGATAACGCAAAAAGCGACTTAAATCCTCCAACGAAGAACTTTTTATTGAAATTCATCACAATTATCGCCATAAGCATCTCAAGAACAGCAAGTGACAGATGATTTTCAAAGATTTTCGGAACCGGAGCCCCCAGCATACCATGCCCCATGGAAAAGTAGATAAGTATAAGGAGAACAATCAGCGACTTTATAAGTCTCTTCTTCAATACAGGCGTTTCCCTGTCCTCCAGTTCATCCTCTTTATCTTTCGCTGATGAAAGCTTCTCGCCTTTTTTCTCGGCTCCATATCCCGCCTTTACCACAGCCTCTATGATTTCGCTATCAGAAGCAGTTCCTTCCACTCCCATGGAATTCGTAAGCAGACTCACCGAGCAGGAGCTTACCCCTTCAAGTCCCGAAACCGCCTTTTCAATCCTTGCACTGCATGCCGCACAGCTCATCCCGGTTATTTTGTACTGTTCCATATTCTTATCCTTTCAAAGCTAAAGAACTGTTACAAAATAATTTGAGCATTTACTTGTGAAAATTGCTCAACTTATTTATGAACAGTTCCTAAGAATCTCTTTATCTGACAAAGGTATTCTATACCCCTGTATGGTATATGTCAAGTACAATATAAACAACAAACAAAAAGGAGACCTGAACTTCTGCTCATAGTCTCCGTTTTTTAGTATAAAATATTTTTTGATTAACCGAAATATACGACTTCTTCCTCAGGTGCCTCTGCCGGCTCTATTGCCTTTGCACGCAGTACCGGTGCTTCCTGACCATAGGATTTGCTGAACGCAGAACCCATTTCGGCAGTTACCCATACCACCTGTTTTTCTTTCAGCTCCGAAACTCCTTCATATTTGCAGGGAAAGCCTACAAACTGAATGTCGGCTGCACAACAGGTCATGGCAAATCTTCCGGGAACAAAGACATCTTCCTTCGCCTTCTTCGGCTTATATACCACACCCTTGAATTTGAAAACCTTACCCTTGTAGTTCTCCACATTATCGAAGCAGTCCATATACCAGATGCCGAAATCATCATCCTCTACCTCGATAACCGGCGAATTTATATCATAGGGAAGTTCTTCCTTGATATTGTTGTTTATCTGACCGTCATTCATCTCGAAAATGACCTGTGCGCGCCTGTTCTTTGCCCTTGAAGTTCTCTTATAGGACGCAAGATCCATATCCTCGCTGCATCTGTTGAAGCAGATAAGATCCGAGTACTGAAACTGGTTTATCATCATCATTTTCATGTTGGCAAGATAAGTCGGATATGTCGTGGCATCAACTGTCGTTATAGTCTCACCTATAAGCCACTGGTCCGGAAGTGCCTCGATCAGATTATTCTGATCCCATGTTCCGTTCCATTCAACTATGACCGTCTCCGGTTTCATGTCCCTTTCTATCTTTGAAAGCGCCTCAACTGTGACCTCTTCTTCATTTTCGAAATGGAAGGTCCTGAACTTATTTTTCTCCAGAAGTTCGTCCGAAATCTCGATTTCTCCTTCCTCGCAGATTATAAGTGCTTTTTTTCCGCCTTCTTCAAACTGGCCTTCCTTCAGAGTTTCCTCTATGAAGCTTGTCTTTCCGCTTTCCAAAAAACCGGTAAAGATATACACCGGTATTTCCCTTTTCTTAAACATTCTTATTACCTTTTATAATCCAAACAATTCCTTTATTGCGTCTTCTTTGAGCTCCGAACCTATTACACAGAGTCTTCCCGTATAGTCAGCCGAACCATGTCTTACTTCGAATTCACCGGGAGTAAGATCAAAATGAAGCCATTCCGAGCCCTCCGTTGAAGGAACATAACCCTTTGCACGAAGGATTATTCCATATTCATTATCCTCTGTCTTTGCAAGAGCCTCCAGAATTGATTTAAGAGCTGACTCCTCAAATTTATGTGAGGTTTCCTGTCCCCAGCTCGTAAACACTTCATCTGCATCATGGTCATGATGCAGATGATGATGATGATGTCCGCAGCTGCAATGCTCATCATGCTCATGATGGTGCTCATGTTCATGATCGTGATGGTGATGCTCATCTTCATGATCGTGATGGTGATTATGATGATGATGATGATGATGTTCATGCTCGTCTTCATTATCGTGACGGTGATGATGTTCATGCTCATCTTCATCCTCATGATGCTTTGCGAATTCTTCAAGCATACTGTTTACCAGAGTGTGACCATTCTCCATTGCAGCAAGTATCTGATCCCCGCTGATATCATCCCAGGGAGTTGTTATGATTACAGCCTCTTTATTATGCTCACGAAGAAGCTTTTCGAGTTCGTCCATTTTGCCATCTTTCATATTCTGTGAGCGGCTGATGACGATAGTTCCGGCACTTTCAACCTGATTGTTGAAAAATTCCCCGAAGTTCTTCATGTACATTTTTGCCTTGTTCCCGTCAACTACTGTAACAAGGCTGTTGACTGTGAGTCCTGCTGACTTGTCCACGTTTTCTACGGCACGTGCAACATCAGAGAGCTTGCCTACTCCCGAGGGTTCTATAATAATACGCGCGGGATGGTATTTTTCAACTACTTCTTTTAATGCTGTACTGAAGTCACCTACAAGCGAGCAACAGATGCAGCCGGAATTCATTTCTGTGATATTTATTCCTGCATCCTTCAGAAATCCGCTGTCTATTCCGATTTCACCAAATTCATTTTCAATGAGAACAACCTGCTGTCCTGCAAAGGACTCAGCTATCAGCTTCTTTATAAAGGTTGTCTTTCCTGCTCCTAAAAATCCGGAGATAATATCTACTTTAGTCATCTGATTTTCCTTTCTCAATTTTCTTTTAATATTTCCTCAATCTTATCTAAAATCTCATCCCGCCCCGTCTTTTTCAAGGCAGAAAAAGTAAAGAAGGTGTTTGAGACTTCTCCTCCAAGCGTATTCTTTATACTGTTCTTTGCACGTTCAAGTTCATTTTTCTTAATCTTATCGCTTTTAGTAGCGACAACTATCGGATGAAATCCGGCCTCTACCATCCAGTTATACATCATGATATCATCCTCATTCGGCGTACGGCGAAGATCCAGAAGAAGGAATACCGCCTTTAACTGCTTCGAGCCGGTAAGGTAGCCCTCTATCATCGGTCCCCACGAAGCCCTGAAATCCCTCTTAACCTTCGCATAACCGTAGCCCGGCAGATCCACAAAGTAAAATTCATTATTCACCCTGTAGAAATTCATAGTCTGGGTTTTTCCGGGCGTTTGTGAAACTCGTGCAAGTGACCTGCGATTTATCAGGGCATTTATAAGTGAGGATTTACCAACGTTACTTCTGCCCGCAAAGGCAAACTCGGGAAGAGCATTCTGAGGCAGTTTCTTCGTTGTTACCCCGACAACTGTTTCAAGTTCTACGTTTTTTATTATCATTTGCAACTCCCTGTTTCTTCTCCGGCATCCTTTCCATCGCATTTTCAAGCACTTCACTCATTTCCGTCATGTACCTGATGTCAACTCCGTCCTTGATCTCATCGGAAATCTCATCAACATCTCTTCTGTTTTTATCCGGAACAAGTACCGTATATATCTTTGCATTTTTAGCCGCAAGGATCTTTTCCCGCAGACCGCCTATCGGGAGCACCCTTCCACGAAGCGTTATCTCTCCTGTCATGGCAACATTTCCTCTTGCCGGAAGTCTGGTCACAGCAGAGAAAATAGCCGTTGCCATTGTAACTCCTGCCGAGGGACCATCCTTCGGTGTCGCACCTTCAGGAATATGTATGTGAAAATCATGGTTCTTGTAAAAAGATGCTGCTATACCATAATCATCACTGATTGACCGTATATAGGTCATTGCAGCCTGCGCCGACTCCTTCATTACGTCTCCAAGCTGTCCGGTCAGCACAAGTGCGCCCTTTCCCGGCATAATGTTAACCTCTATTTCAAGAGTAACGCCGCCGACAGAGGTCCATGCAAGTCCGCGGACAATGCCGACTGCGTTCTTTCCCGCTTCGTCTTCAGGGAAGTATTTAACGTTGCCCAAAAATTTACTTAAGTTGCGCTCTGTAACCGAAACTGTTTTTGCCTCTCCATTGTAGACAGTCTTTGCAACCTTACGGCAAATCTCACCTATACGTCTTTCCAGCGAACGAACTCCGGCTTCCCTCGTATATCCGTCAATGATCGCATGAAGTGCCTTATCCGATACTTTGAGGTTTGACTTCTTCAGACCATTCTTCTTTATCTGCTTTGCAACCAGATGCTCCTTTGCAATATGTAGTTTTTCATTTTCCGTATAGCCCGAAACCTCTACTATCTCCATCCTGTCGAGAAGTGGACGCGGGATGCTTTCTGTCGAATTTGCCGTTGCGATAAAAAGCACATTCGAAAGATCTATGGGAATTTCTATATAATGATCCCTGAACTCCTTATTCTGCTCTGAGTCAAGTACCTCAAGCAGTGCCGAAGCAGTGGCACCCTGATATTCAGTGCTGACCTTATCTATTTCATCAAGCAGGAAAAGCGGATTGTTTACTCCGGCATGCTGAAGTCCCGATGCTATCACGCCGGGCATGGCACCTATATAGGTTTTTCTGTGACCCCTGATCTCAGCTTCGTCCCTTACACCTCCGAGGGATATCCTTATATATTTTCTGCCTAAAGACTCGGCAATAGAACGCGCTATCGAGGTCTTACCCGTTCCGGGAGGACCTACAAGACAGATTATAGGGCTCTGTCCCTTTTCAGTAAGATTCTTTACGGCAAGAAACTCTATCATGCGCTCTTTTACCTTATCAAGTCCATAATGATCCCTTTCAAGGATATTTTTGGCATTGTCAAGGGATTTGTTTTCCTCACAGGAATTATTCCAGGGCATTTCAAGCAGGGTCTCAATGTAAATCTGCTCTACTCCGCTCTCAGAGCTTCCCGAAGGAGTATTCCTGAAACGATCTATTTCTTTTCTGATACGTTCCTTGACCTCATCAGGAGCATTAAGCTTCTCACACTGTTTCAGATATTTATCCGCATCATCATCAGTATTCTCCTCCCCAAGCTCTTCCCTGATATAATGAAGCTGCTCGCGAAGAATATAGTCCTTCTGGTCTTTATTTACACGTATCTGAATTTTCTCTGCAAGATCATTCCTTACCCTGGCTATCTCAGTCTCATTATCGAGAATCTCTCGAACTACCCTGTAACGTTCTCTTATGTCATAAGCTTCAAGAACGCGCTGCTTTTCTGTATATTCAAGAGGCATATTCGCAATCACGATATCACAGAGATGTCCCGGATCTTTTATGGAACTAAGCTGTTTCTCGAAGGATTTTCCGACTCTCGGAAAATATGAAATAAAAGCCGAAAAACGTTCCTCGATATCCCTGCACATAGCCTTATTCTCGGTAGACTTCAAGGGTGACTCATCCACGAAAGTATGCACCTCAGCAACTTCATAGTCCTCCTTTTCGCTTAGACTTATAATTTCCGCCCTTTCAATCGACTCCACCATGACCCGCATTTCGTTATCGGGCATCTTTACTATCTGGCGAACCTTGGCAATAGTTCCTATTTTGTAAAGGTCGTCAAGTCCGGGCTGCTCCGCCTCATCATTTTTTCTTGTAACGATAAATATTTCCTGACTCCCAAGCATTGCCGCATTAACGCCGCTAAGTGAGCCGCCACGCTGGAGATCAAAATGGATTATAACGTCAGGCAGCAATGTCATGCCGGCAATAACCACACAAGGCAAGGTCTTTACGTTTTTTGTCATATTCAAGTCTCCCTTTTATATAGTTCGATAAACCATAAGGCGACCACTTTTCCAGCGGTCGCCTTGCTTACCAGTATTATCTGGCTCTCTTTTCTTTTTCTTCAAAATGAACCACTAAAGGAGCGCTGGACCCCTCTACTGCTTCTTTTGTAACTATTACTTCGCATATTGACTCATCTGACGGAACATTGTACATAATGTCTGTCATGACTGACTCAATGATCGAGCGCAATCCTCTCGCGCCGGTATTTCTCTCGATAGCCTTGTCAGCAATCGCTTCTATTGCTGCATCTTCAAACCTTAGCTTGACATCATCAAAATCCATCATTTTAATGAACTGCCTTGTAATGGCATTCTTAGGCTCTGTAAGTATTCTTACAAGAGCATCCCTGTCAAGGTTATCCAAAGCAACATTTATCGGAAGACGACCTACAAGCTCGGGAATAAGACCGAATTTGGTAAGATCCTCCGGAAGAACCTTATGGAAAGCTTCTCCCACGCTCTCTTCCTTCTTCTTTCCAAGCTCGGCATTAAATCCAATGGATTTTCTGTCAAGTCGTGTTTCGATGATATTGTCAAGCCCTTCAAATGCTCCTCCGCAAATAAAGAGGATATTTGTGGTATCTATCTGTATAAGCTCCTGATGAGGATGCTTTCTTCCACCCTGAGGCGGTACTGAAGCAAGTGTTCCTTCAAGAATCTTTAAAAGTGCCTGCTGAACACCCTCTCCGGAAACATCTCTCGTGATAGACACATTCTCTCCCTTACGGGTAATCTTATCCACCTCATCGATGTAGATAATGCCAATCTGAGCCCGCTCAACATCATAGTCTGCCGCCTGTATAAGCTTAAGCAGAATATTTTCAACGTCCTCTCCCACGTATCCTGCTTCGGTAAGCGAAGTAGCATCCGCTATCGCAAAAGGAACGTTGATTATCTTTGCAAGAGTCTGCGCAAGCAGCGTCTTTCCCGAACCTGTGGGACCGAGCATAAGTATATTACTTTTCTGGAGCTCTACATCCGAATCATTCGAAGACATAATTCTCTTGTAATGATTATAGACTGCGACCGAAAGAACCTTCTTTGCCTCTTCCTGTCCTACAATATATTCATTTAGAAAATCATGGATTTCTCTGGGTTTTAAAAGGTTAATACTCGAGGCTCCAAAACCTGCTGTTACATCGTCCTCCATCTCTTCTTCAATAATGTCGGCACATATTGCAATACACTCATCACAGATATAAGCGCCGTTAGGACCTGCGATAAGCTTCCTTACCTGATCCTGTGTCTTATTACAAAAAGAGCATCTTACCTTCCCATCTGAATTCTTTGCCATTTATTCTTTATCCTTCGTATCATCCTTAGCTTTACGGCTGACAACTATCTCATCAATGAGACCATACTCTTTGGCCTCTTCTGCTGTTTTCCAGTTATCCCTGTCTGTATCCTGTGCAACTTCTTCATAAGATTTTCCGCAGTTTTCAGCAAGAATCCTGTTGAGCTTTTCCTTTGTTCTAAGGATATGCTTTGCAGCTATTTCAATCTCTGATGCCTGACCCTGAGTACCGCCCAAAGGCTGGTGAATCATAATCTCGGCATTTGGAAGTGCGTATCTCTTTCCTTTAGCACCACCGGAAAGGAGAAAAGCTCCCATCGACGCTGCCATACCTATACAGATAGTAGATACATCGCACTTAACATAATTCATCGTATCGTAAATAGCCATTCCGGCAGTTACTGAACCACCGGGGCTGTCAATGTAGAAATGTATATCCTTATCAGGATCTTCACTTTCCAGAAACAACATTTGTGCTACGACCAGTCCCGCTGTCTGATCATTAACCTCGTCTCCGAGGAAAATGATTCTTTCCTTCAAAAGCCTTGAATAAATATCATAAGCCCTTTCACCACGATTACTGGTCTCTATGACGGTCGGTACTAACATATTCTCAACCTCCGATTTCTGATTTTTAAGACTCTTCTACGCTATCGAGGATAAGATCGACTGCCTTCTGCATTGCAAGGTCGCTTCTGACAGCCTTAAGCTCTCTCTCTCCCATAACCTTCTTAAGCTTCTCAGTCTCCATATTGTACTGTTTAGCCATCTTTTCAATCTCTGCATCAAGCTCTTCATCGCCTGCTTCAAGATTCTCAGCCTTTACAACAGCCTCAAGTACAAGTCTTGCCTCGATATTCTTCTGTGCCTGCTCTTTCATCTGGTCAAGAAGCTTCTCTCTTGTAAGACCTGTATACTTCATATACATATCCATTGAAAGACCCTGCTGCTGAAGTCTCATAGCATAGTTCTCAACAAGCTGCTCAGCTTCTGTCTCGATCATTGCTGCCGGAATATCCATATTGGAATCAGCAACAATTGCCTTTATTGCCTCGTCCTCTTTCTGAGCCTTAGCTTCAGCCTCTTTCTTTTCAGTAAGCTTCTTTCTGAGATCGTCTCTGTACTCAGCTATTGTGTCGAATTCCGAAACATCAGATGCGAACTCGTCATCAGCCTCAGGCATCTGCTTCTCCCTGATAGCTTTTACAGCTACCTTGAACATTGCAGGCTTGCCCTGAAGTGACTCTTCCTGATACTGCTCAGGGAATGTAACATTTACTTCGCACTCATCACCAATGTTCTTTCCAATAAGCTGTTCTTCAAAAGTATCAATAAACGAATGTGAACCGATCGTAAGATCGTAATCAGAGCCCTTTCCTCCGTCAAATGCAACGCCATCAACGAATCCCTCGAAGTCAATCGTTACGATATCCTTATCCTGAACGGCTCTGTCGGTAACTTCAACATTTCTTGCATTTCTTTCTCTTTCGCGGTCAACAGCCTCGGTTACCTCCTCGTCAGTAACCTCTGTATTGACCTTGCTTACTTTAACACCCTTATATTTTCCAAGCTCTACTTCAGGGTTAAGTGCTACCTCAGCAGTAAAGATAAAGGATTTACCCTTCTCCATCTGTGTAACGTCGATAGAAGGTCTTGAAACGATATTGAGCTCGTCATTTTCCTCTACAGCCTCTCTGTATGCCTGCGGTATAAGCTCATTTGCAGCATCTTCATAAAATACGCCTACGCCATACATCTTCTCAATAATCTGACGGGGTGCCTTTCCCTTACGGAAACCGGGAATCGAAATCTTTGCTCTATTCTTAAGATATGCATTCTGAACGGCCTTTTCAAAGTCCTCTGCAGATGCCTCTATCGTAAGTTTTGCCATATTGTGCTCTAACTTTTCTACCTGTAAACTCATTTTCCTTCTTTTCCTCCAACGGGGTAATTCTTTTATTCATATAAAAAATCTATAATAACAGTCATAACTAAAATAGTATAACATAGCAACTATAAAATATCAAATATCAGATAAACTGTATCTGTTTTTCTATTTCTGATGCTTTTTCCGCACCGTAAAGCTGGGCTATAACTGCCGAACCGAACTCAACTGCGGCGCCCATTCCTCTTGCCGTAACAAAGCGTCCGTCTGTTACTGCCTTCTCCTGAGGACAGTAATCCGCACCTTCAAGATACTTATCATTTCCGGGATAGCAGGTTGCCCTGCGGCCTTTAAGAAGACCAAGTCTGCCCAGTACCCTCGGTGCCGCACAGATAGCCGAGATGAACTTTTCTTCAGCATCAGCCTTTTTTAAAAGTTCTAAAAGCTTATCACAGTTTTCAAGGTTTTCCGTTCCAAGTCCGCCTCCCGGAAGAATAAACATGTCCATTCCGCCAAAATCAACCTCATCAAAAAGCTTATCCGCCCTGATAACGATATTGTGTGACGCATTTATATCAAGACTGTCCTTTATCGAAACCGTTGTAACTTCCGCTCCCGCGCGCCTCAGCATATCAATTGGTGCAAGAGCTTCAACTTCTTCAAAACCGTCTGCCAGAAAAACCGCTGCTTTTTTTACCATTGTTACACCTCCAATTTTAAGAACCGTTACAAAATAGCCTGGCCGGTTCCTTATCCCATTGCCATAAAAGAATTTTTATACCTTCTGTCTGATGAAACATCTTCTCCGAACCAATCCGGAGCCTCGTAGGCCATTGCCTCTTCCAGACTGTCAAATTCCACCTCTACAAGAGTCAACGGTGCCAGATCAGCTTCAAAAATATCAAGTTCCGCAGTCAGTCCCTTCTCCAGCGGTATCAGATATCTTTTTTTCCTGATAATGCGTCCATCATGTTTTTCCAAAAGATGTTCATAGGATATTTTGTCAAGAGGCAGATTGTATTCATCATGGGCAATATCACTGTTCCCCTGCGTATCCTTCGAACCCTTGTAGGTCAGATAATACAGATCATTTTCCTTTCTGACCCTGACCGTCGGTGAAGTGCTGAGATATACCTGTTCTATTGAAAGGCATCTGTAATCCTCCAGATTTTCAGGCATTTTCTTCACCAGCCATTTTCTTTCTATCTCACGATTCGCAAGCTTTCCCATTAACAGTCCACCTCTGACTCTAAGCAAAAAGACTCCGAGGAAATCCCCGAAGCCTTTTATATTCATGCGTATAAATTAATATCTGTTTGCCACAACCTTAACGCCGGGGCCCATTGTGGGAGCAACTGAAATACTCTTCATATACTGACCCTTAAGTGTTGAAGGTCTTGCTTTTGAAATAGCTGAAATAAGAGCATCAAAGTTCTCTTTAAGCTGTTCAGCGCTGAATGAAGCCTTTCCAACAGGTACATGGATGATATTTGCCTTGTCAAGTCTGTACTCAACTTTACCGGCCTTGATATCAGCGATAGCCTTAGCCACATCCATGGTAACTGTGCCGGCTTTCGGGTTCGGCATAAGTCCCTTAGGACCAAGAACCTTACCTAAACGTCCTACTACACCCATCATGTCAGGTGTTGCAACTACAACGTCAAAATCAAGCCATCCCTCATTCTGAATCTTGGGAATAAGCTCCTCGCCGCCTACAAAATCCGCACCTGCTGCCTGTGCCTCATCAAGCTTTGCACCCTTTGCAAATACAAGAACTCTTACCTTACGGCCTGTTCCATGAGGAAGAACAACTGCTCCACGAACCTGCTGGTCAGCGTGACGTCCGTCACATCCTGTTCTGATATGAACTTCTATTGTCTCATCAAATTTAGCTGTTGCGGCCTTCTTTACAAGTTCCATAGCCTCAGCGGGCTCGTACTGTTTGGAACGCTCAATAAGCTTAGCTGCCTCAACATATTTCTTTCCATGTTTCATCTGTCAGCTCCTCCTTATTTCTCTACCTCGACACCCATTGATCTTGCAGTGCCGGCAATCATGCTCATTGCTGCTTCAAGAGAAGCTGCATTGAGGTCAGGCATC
>CAJOPI010000387.1 GCA_905236275.1 uncultured Lachnospiraceae bacterium
AAAAGAACTGCTGCAGGTCCGGCAAACATCAGGAATTGGCTGACTTTGTACGACATGGTATTTCTTTTCATCTTGTCCTCCTGTTCAACCTGAAAAAACTGTTTCACTTACTACAAATCTTTATGCCAGGACCCTGAATGTCCTGCATAAATAAGTTCAGGTACCGCCTTTGACAACGGTACCCGATAAGTAATTACTGCTGTGATGTCCAGTAGTCGTCGATAGCGCCTGCGAATTCAGCACGGTCTGACTCACCTGCAAGATACTTCTGGAATGAAGCACCGAGTACTGCATAGTGGTCGTCAGGAAGATAATTGTAGTTAGCAATAAGGAGTCCCTTGTCTGCATAGCTCTTTACAGAACTTCCAAGAGGATCTGAAACAGGAAGTGTGATGTTTGAGAATGCAGGAACAAGTGCGCAGTCATTTACAAGGAAGCTCTGTCCGTCATCGTTGTATACGAGCCAGTTAAGGAAATCCTTAGCTGCCTGCTGCTGTTCGGGTGTAATGCTCTCAGCAGAGTCGATAAAGAAGTACTTGGAACCGCCGCCTACAAGCTTTGTATTGGAGTCATCATCAGTATCCTGAGGTACAGGCATGATTCCCATGTTCTCTGTGTAGTCATAAGCATTGATTACAGACCAATCCCAGTTACCGCCGAACATGAATGCGATTTCACCTTCAGCAAGCTTCTGCTCTGTAACTTCTCTTTCAGCAGAGATAGCTGATGAAGCAGCATAGTTGTTCTCTTTAAGAACATCAAAGGTATCCATCATGCTGTTGAACTTGGCATCATCTTCAATCTTTACGGAACCATCCTTAAGTGATGTTACGAATGCATCGGGATCTTCTCTCTGCTCGTAAACCTCTGCAAGGTAGTGAGCACCGAGTGACCAGTCTTCCTTCATGATACCTACAGGTGTTTCCATTCCGCCTGCCTTAAGTGTATCAATAAGACCCTTGAAGTCTGATAATTTGCTGTATTTTGAAGGATCGAAATCCTCACCTGTAATATTCTTGATTGCATCTGCGTTGTAGATAACACCTCTTGCCTCTACGCAAACAGGGAAGCCGAAAGTCTTTCCGTCGATTGCGATTGCGCTTGAAGTATCCTTAACCCAGTCCTGATCGCTCAGATCAACTGCGTGCTCTTCTGCAAGTGAATAAATATCCTTTGCATCAACCATTGCGATCGTATAAGGATCGTTTGAAGCATACTTTGTTGAAAGGTGGGCAGCTACCGTATCACTTGAGTAGTAAACCTCAACGCCTACGCCTGTAGATTTTGAATACTCTTCAGCCATAGCTACCATCTGATCCTGAATTTCCATCTTTGAGTTGAAAATCGTAATGTTAACATCTCCGCTCGAAGCAGCCTGAGTAGCTGAACCGCCGTCTGCCGCAGCCGAACCTGAAGTCTCGGTTGAAGCGCTGTTTCCGCAGCCCGCAAGAAGCGAAGCAGTCATAGCAACTGTAAGTCCCATAGCAAAAAGCTTTTTCATGTTTTTCATGCAATCCTCCTTATGATATGCACACCTCACATATAACATTTGACATATATCAACCGGTTGTCCCTGTTGACATATTGATAATATCACGACGACATATATATGTCAACCGTTTGTCACACTGTAAATTATGTCCAATTGCTTCTTTTTCAGTGCTTTTTTGTACGCTTTGCACAAGTAATCAGCAGTTTCTTCGTCGAAAGCGGTTTATTTTCGTCAGGATTTTTGTTAATTATGATGAATTTTATGTTAAGCGAATGTCATGTATCATTTTCAATCATCTGCAATACAATTTACAGCAAGATGCCCTCAAAAGCGCATAAATAAAGGCATTGTCAAAAACCCGTTTCCGGATATCCCGACAATGCCTCTGATATGTCATCTTTTTCCTAATACCGAAGTCTTATTATATTTTTTTGCCTCCTCTTCTGTCAATTTGTATGCAAAATCCCTTATGTCATTATCATACGCCCCTTCTCGCGTTGACCCGTACTCCGCATAGTAAACAGTTCCCGAAGAAGCCCTTCCGTTCCAGTCGTACCAGCCCTCCTTCGCTATGTGCCTTCCTATCTCACATTCTATAAGAACCGTTTTCGCATGCTCTCTCCATGGTCTTCCGAGATAAGAGCTTCCCTCCTCAGCATCAGAACTGAAACGGCATTTATAAAAAACATAACCAAATTCCGAATCCTCGGGTGTGGAGGCCGCTGTAACATAGCCCATTTCTCTTTTAAGAGAATGTATTTCACAGTTTTCAAAGAAAGCCGTCGCACCTCCGAATATAAAATCTACATCACCTTCTATATAACAGTCCCTGTAATACTGTCTTCCCTTCCGCCTCGGAGCCTTTTCCTTTGGTCCCCTGAAGCCTCCGGGTTCAACCTCTTTTTCCGGAAGCGGAGCTGTGAAAAGTGTATCCTGATGTCCGAGAAAACGGCAGTTTTCAAACTCCAGACAATCCCCGTCCGCATAAAGGGCTATCGCCTGCCCCACTTTATCACCGTCTCCCGCCGTATTTTCAACCGTCAGATTTTTAAGCCTTACATTATCCGCATCTATAAACAAAGTCTGCGTCCGAAAGGTTCCTCTCTTCTGCCCGTCCTCCATTATCTCAAAAGCAGCCAGTTTTCCTGTTATCACTGTAGTTAAAGGATCGGTTCCTTCTATTGTAAGATTGCCTCTGTCAACAGTTACCGGTCCCTGATATTTTCCGGGAGCCATTTTTATCAGTATCTCCTCTTCCTCAGCTGCCCCTGCGTTCTTTACCGCTCCGTTTAAATCTTCTCCGCTTTTCAGTTCAATTATTTTCATTTTGTTATCTTTACTCTCTTTTTATAAATTTTTCCTATTATTTTAAGCCAAAAATACAGAAGCTTCAAGCTATTGAATTGCGATTTTTACAACAGAGTGTTAAAATTTATATGTATTTATGTGTAATTTCACAAAAGATAAGAAAATTAGGAGGACATTTCCATGAAGAAATTCATCAATGCTGTAGCAGACGTTGAAAACGAAATGATACAGGGAATGGTTAAGGCTTATCCCCAATATATCAAAAAGCTCGACTGCGGAAATGT
Organism: uncultured Lachnospiraceae bacterium; assembly: GCA_905236275.1. Lineage (GTDB taxonomy): Bacteria > Bacillota > Clostridia > Lachnospirales > Lachnospiraceae > NK4A144. Next base: position 3,085 of record CAJOPI010000387.1, read on the forward strand.
TCTTGTACGTCCACAGAGAAACGAAAATAAGGTAATGCTGCTCAGCGGCGGCGGAAGCGGACACGAGCCGGGACATGCCGGCTATATCGGAGAAGGAATGCTTGATGCCTATGTTCCCGGTGCAGTTTTTACCTCTCCCACTCCCGACATGATTTATGAAGGAATAAAGGTCATAGACAACGGCAAGGGTGTCCTCCTGATGGTCATGAACTACACAGGAGACGTTATGAATTTCGAAATGGCTGCTGAAATGGCTGCCGAAGACGGAATAAAGGTTGACCATGTGATAATAAACGACGACGTAGCGGTTAAAGACAGTACATGGACAACCGGAAGACGCGGCGTTGCCGGCACTTTCCTTGTAAATAAGATCACAGGCGCAAAGGCCGAAAGCGGTGCTTCCTTCGAAGAGGTAAAAGCCGCTGCCGAAAAAGCAATCGCAAATGTAAGGACAATGGGTGCCGCAATAAGTCCCTGTACTGCGCCCGCAGCCGGAAGACCCGGCTTCGAGATTGGCGATGACGAGATAGAAATAGGTATAGGTGTTCATGGCGAGCCCGGAACCTATCGTGATAAAATGATGCCTGCCGATAAGATTGTCGATATCCTGCTTGAACGCATACTCTCAGACATTGATTTCAACGGCAGAGAGGTGGCTGTGCTTATCAATTCCTCAGGTGCAACGCCGCTTATGGAGCTCTATATCATAAACAATCACTTGGCTGATGTTTTAGCTTCAAAAAACATAAAAATATACAAAACCTTCTGTGGCGGATTCATGACCTCCATGGAAATGGCAGGTTTTTCGATTTCCCTTCTCCGTCTTGATGACGAGCTCAAAGAGCTTTTGGACGCAAGGGCATCAACGCCTGCATTTACCTGCTTATAAAGAGGAGGTGTATCTTTTTTGAATACCAAAGGTCTCATCAGTATTCTCTATAATATAGCTGATAAAATAGACGACAGTAAAGACTTACTGACCGAGCTGGATACGCATATCGGTGACGGGGATCATGGGATAAATATGCAGCGGGGCTTTAATGAGGTCAGAAAGAAACTGCCTTCCTTGTCTCATAAGGAACCCTCTGAGCTTTTAAAAAGCGTAGGAATGACTCTGGTTACCTCAGTCGGAGGGGCATCCGGTCCGCTTTATGGTACGGCTTTTATGAAGGCAGGAGCAATTCTCAAAGGGAAAGACAGCTTTGACATGAATGATTTCGTTTCCGCTCTTGAAGCCGCCATCGAAGGAGTCATGACGCGCGGACGCTCAAAAAA
>CAJOPI010000388.1 GCA_905236275.1 uncultured Lachnospiraceae bacterium
GTATTCGAAATCGAAAACGAGAAGGTAGTAATACGTCACATATTTGCGGTTGCGTTAAGCAAATTCTTTGCCCTACACCCCGAAGTGTATGGCGGCGATGATAGAAGAAATCTCTTGAATGAAGGCGGCTATGAATTACTAAAGGATTATCTCCAAGGCAAGCCAGATGACTTGAAGCAGTTACTTAAAAAGTCTATTCCACCGCAATTACACAGGACATTTGGAATTGATGATTACCTCTGGATCGACAGGCTAATCGGCGAAGACGGCGCGCTTGAAATCGCTGTAAATGAATATAAGAGTGAAGTTGCTCAGTTAGAGGATGAACTGAAGCGTTGTAAGAAAGAAGATAACTTTTCCCTTGCTAATAGCTTGGATTATGCATTGAAACAGCTTAAAGGGAACAAAAGCCTTATAGACTTTTTGGTGAGAAACAACGTTTTGCCGAAATATGGTTTCCCCGTCGATACGGTCGAGCTGCAAGTTAACTTCGGCAGGGAACGAAAAAGCGGAGATACGCTACAGCTCGCACGTGATCTTCAAATGGCAATTGCGGAATACGCACCTGGCTCAGAAATAATAGCTGATGGGCAATGCTATAAAAGCAGATATATTCGCAAAATGCCGGCACGTGGAAAGACCGGCGCGTGGGAGGAAAACTATTACTGCAAGTGCCCAAACTGCCAGGAGCCGAATTTTTCGCCAAACAAACTAACACGAAAGTTAGGTGCTGAATGCATATCTTGCGGTAAGAAGATTCCTGGTCCTAGATGGCAACTAACAATTGAACCTCGAAGGGGATTTCTGACGGAAGGTAAACCACTGCCTGCTCCTATTAGGCGCCCTGAAAGAGACTACAAAACAGCAGACTACTATGTAGGTGATATTCAGCGAAAAGAGATTGACAAGCTGAGATTTGAGGTCAACGGGAACGAAGTTGAATTAGAATCAACGTCCAACGATTCACTAGCAGTTGTCGGCCTTACAGAGTACACGGTATGCCCGGTATGCGGCTATGCAATTGATGCGCTCACAGAAGAAAAACGACCAGTTCATAAGAATCCGAGCGGATACGATTGCCAGAATAAGGAATGGCAAAGCAAAAAACTTGCACGGTTGTCACACGTGTTCAAAACGTTTGTTGCAAAAATTACATTCTGCACGCTGGAAGCACTTGACTACGATACGATGCTTTCGGTTATGTATGCTATGCTAGAAGGACTATCCCGTGAGCTCGAGATTGAAAGGACAGATCTTAAGGGGTGTCTCCATCAAGTCCTTTGGGAAGGAAGTAATCGACCTATTTACTCTATTATCCTTTATGATGCGGTTGCCGGGGGAGCCGGTCATGTGCGCAGACTAGTTACTAAGGATGCTGAATCGTTTCAGCGGGTACTCCGGCGCGCTTTAGATGTTGTCGGAAATTGCACATGTGATCCATCCTGTTATAAGTGCCTGAGAAACTATTATAACTCAAATGTCCACGATCAGCTTGATAGGAAAAAAGCCAAACAGTTTATTATGAAGTGGATTGGCACATATACACCAATCGCAACACAAGAAGAGGAGGAAACCGAAGGTATTGAATATCTGTCTCAAGAGAAGGATGCAGAAGGATATGCAACGTGGGCCGAATTTGGAGAGGCTTATTCAATAGATCATCTGGACAAATGGAATGATGAATTAATCCCAAAAGACTGCCTTTGTTTCCCGGAAATTAGAGTTGATAATCAACTTGTTAGGCCCTATTTTGCATGGCCTGCCAAAAAAGTTGCTGTATTTGAGTCAGATGTTAAAAATGATGCGGAATCGTTGAAGAAAAGAGGGTGGGCGTGTTTCAATTTGGATGATGACGTTGTGACAATTAATAACAGCTTTACGGAGAATTAGTATGGCCATTATGATACCGGGAATGCAGGTCAAAGAGGAGTTTAATGGGAGCGGTGGTGAGTTACTTCTATACGAACGTCTACAGCAGCTTCCTGACAGCTACTATGTGTTTCACTCAACGCATTGGAATGAGAAGAGACGCCGGAATGAGTTTTCGAGGAGATCATACATTGAGTGGGGCGAAGCGGATTTTACTATTTTCCATCCTACATATGGGATTATTGTCTTTGAGGTAAAGGATGGCGAGATATCTTACTCTCGTGAATGTGGATGGATACAGAGAAATAGAAATGATGGAACGGAGAAAAGCATAGATCCGTTGCAGCAAGCTGAAAAGAGTAAATACTTCTTCTTGGATCAGATCAAAAAGAGAATGGGCGGGTCGTCGCCTTATAGTCTCTGCTCTGCAGTATGGTTTACGGCATGCGACAAGGTTAAGACCGAGGGAAATCTTCCGTTTGGTTATAATGATGAAAACGTTCTTTGGGCAAACGATATGGTGTCTGCAACAAGCATGGAACAGGCAATCAGACGAGTTTACCGTTTCTACGATGTTAGAGAGGTTCAGCCAAATGATGAACTTACTAAAAATATACTGGACATCTTTGCACCAGAGTTTGGCGCTTTCCAAAGTATGCGTAGTCGAACACTCGCAGCAAAAGCACTATTTCATAAAATGACATCTGAACAGGCTGGCTTGCTGGATTATCTGGATGAACAGGAGTTTGCTGCAATTCATGGCATGGCTGGAACTGGTAAAACAGTTCTAGCCGTGCAGAAAGCACAGCGACTTGCGGAAAACGATAATGTTTTGTTCTTGTGCTTTAATCGTTTCCTAAAGGATCATCTACTAGAAAGCTATGAAAATCCGCGTATTGAGTTCAATAATCTTGATGGCCTATATACAGAAAAGGTACATGAGCCATTACCGGATGATTCCGAGGAACGGAAAGAGGTTATATTTGACTTTTTGCTGGATTGGAAATCGATGAACTGGACATATAAGCATATAATAGTTGATGAAGGTCAAGATTTTTGTGATGAACATTTACAAGCATTACAAGAAATAGCTGAATCAAAAAAAGGATGCTTCTATGTATTCTACGATAGAAATCAATTTGTTCAGGGGCGCTCGTATCCTGAATGGCTTGATAAAATGGATTGCCGATTGGTGCTAAGCAGGAATTGCCGAAACACTAAAGAGATTGCCATTACCTCAACACGGCCAATTGGAATAGCCAAGGAACATATCAAACTTCGAAAGGAAAGCGTGGGAACTACATATGCTTTGTCGCTTAAACCCACAATTTTCTTAATTAAAAGCAAAGCTGAACTTAAAGAAGACCTTGTTAAACTGATTAAAAAATACCATAATGCGGGAATCCCAAAGAGTGGAATTGTAATCTTGTCTTGCAAACCGGAAGGCTATTCGCTGCTCGAAGCATCTGACTATTATCTTACACCTGCTTACAGACTATCAAGTATTCAGAATAACTCAGATATCTTGTTTACAACGGTAAGAAAGTTTAAGGGCTTGGAAGCGGACGCAATTATCTGCATTGATATTGATGAGGAAACATTCTGCGATCAAGGGTCACGAAATGCATTCTATGTGGGTAGCTCCCGCGCGACTACCTACTTGGATCTAATAAGTTTGACAACATCAGAGAAACTATCAAAAGCAATCACAGGAACGTCTATAACTGGCCCACGCAGCATAGCAGCAATAAGCGCTGAACTCTGCGTTAAAATAGGAACTCAATCAGACCTTAATGCTACATAGTTTCAGTTTTAACTTCGGCGACTAAATGTCCGTAAACATGCAAGCTTTGCGTTCCGAAGCAATAACAATTTTATCGTCATTTCGCTCGTCCTTTACGGAGCAACCGCGAAATATGGTTGCATTACTCCGTCAGATATTTATCCGCCGGAGTAATAAGTTCTATAAGGCTAGCAAAGAAACCGTCCTATTTACCCGAGCGTTTCTTCACTTTCAGAGCCCTTTTTCTAGAACCTAGAATTTTTAAGCCCAATTGAACTTATCGTCTTTCCATTTGTAGCAGCGTCAGTACTTCGAGACAGAAAGCGCTTTGAACTGTCGCTGCGAAAAATGGTGCGGTTGCGGGGCATTTATTCCA
>CAJOPI010000389.1 GCA_905236275.1 uncultured Lachnospiraceae bacterium
ACTTCAATCGTGAAATGATATTCTTAGAATCGGCAGATCTTTCGCCAAGACAAATCAAGACGCCTTGTTTTTCAAACCCTTCAAGTTCTAACTGAATCTCATTTTTCATAACCTCTCTCCCTTCATAGTCCCCTCATAGCTAATGGATTATATATAGAAGCATCTTATTTAAAGGCCTTACAAATCATGAAGCTTTTTACTCATACCCTCATTTTTTACCCCATGATCTAGATTCGCTTTATTGTTTCGTGATATAAATATTTCTTCTAATTATTAAATACTTCCTGGAAAAAACCATAGCTACACTTGTCTACCTTAAGCGGGTTGTCTATGAACGGCATAACCCAGACACGAATTTTTTCATTTTTTTCAAACTCCCGGGCCTGTGCTTTTTGCCCTGCTGCAGTAAGGAAACAGATTTTCTCATCTCTCATATTTAAAGGAATATTGCTGCTTAAAAACCTGTGGAACGCATCTCTTTTGCAAATGCCTACATTCCCCAGAATATATCTCTTATCGCTGCAATAAAATTCCCTCTCATGGCCCTTATAATCAGCTCCAAGGTCCAATATCAGAAAATCATATCCATCTGCTGCCTGACTGTATGCATCCGGGTCGCTGCAATTTAATACCTCTATACCGGCTTGAAGGTATATCCCCATATTATCCTTCCTAGCCCTGAATAGCTCCTTAGTCTCGCTGCAATCAATAATCAAGGCACGTTTATTCAAAGAAACTCTTATGTATCTCAAAAGTGAAATACAAAAATTAGTCACTCCTGCGCCCCTTTGTACTCCGCAGACTGCTACAGTCACCCTTTGCTTAAGGCATACACCCATAAACCCTTTTTTCTTTTTCAATCTTACCTAATATGGCTTCCTCCCTTCAATATTCCCTTCCAAAATGCCCTGACTTTCCTGTTCACTTCAAAAGGGCTGCTATTTCTCACCATCATACTTGTAGTGATATTAAATTGTTTTTCAAAATTTCTTTTTAATCTCGCATCATCGCTATTAAAAACTACCTTTACATCAAATTTTTTTCTAATCCTGTTTATCCGGGCAGCGCACTTTTCCCACTCCCAAAAGCTCCCATCCATAACATAAAGCACGAGCGACTTTTCCACCTCTTTCGGACCTATAAACTCTAGAGATTTGTCATTATATCCTATATCATGGATCATATTTGTCCTATCTATGGAAAAAGACACATTCTCATCGTATTTTGGTATGCCTTGGAACATGCCACATCTGTATATGCCCTGCCTGTCTTTTAGCGGGCTAAAGCATCTGGAAAGACTTCGGATAAAATCAGATTCATTTTCTTCAATATACATGGCACTGTCAACGCTCGATAAATTCAAATAGCTGACCAGCGAGATAGATATATAGGATGTGCCTACATGAGGCGCGCTTCCTAAAACGTAAAAATCAAGATTGTTTGTGATTTGCCCTGATTCCTTTATTGCTTCACATGATAATTTCTTTGCCAAAGCCAGGTCGCCCTTTGCATCCTCTGCCGAATCATACCGGTAAGAAGGCTCTTTAGACAGCATCTTCTGCAATATAGCATGCAGCTTCCTTGAAATATTAAATTTTGAACAATCTATAAAGGCAGTCCCGCTATCATAATACTGATGAAACAGCAAATAGTACAACACGCACCCCAACTGATATATATCTGCGCTCATAGTTGCCGGCCTGCCTTCTAAGACCTCCGGCGGAGCAAAGCCTTTTGTATACGAATTTACAACAACTCCTTTCTTATCTGTAATATACCTGGCCATTCCAAAGTCAATAAGCTTCAGGCGGCCATTTGATAATAATAAATGTTCTGGCTTAAGATCCAGATATAAAATAGGGTTCGGTTTATTTTGATGAAGATAGCTTAATATTTCGCAGATCTGTATTCCATAATCCAGTACAACAGCCTCTGCATTATCTACCTCACAATTAGATAATTCGATCAGTGGGATTCCACTTACATATTCCTCTATGATATAGAAATAATCATCATCTTCTTCTACATCATATACTTTTAATATTCCGGGATGGTTTAGATCTTTTAAAAGTTTTGCTTCCGACAGCGCATTTTTCACTTCAAAATTCGTTTTTGAAATGCATTTAATCGCTCTGAATACGCCAAGCTTTCTATGCACTGCCAAATATACCTTACTGCTGCCCCCTTTACCAAGAGGCTCAAGCAACTCATATCTCATATTCACATAAGAGCTTAATATATAATTCACTTCCTTTCCTGAATTAGGCTAAGGCATCTCACAAGAAAAGTTATATCACCGCACATGCCTTAATTCAAGTTAAATATACTTCTTTACATCAATTTATGGCATATATTTTATTATTTCTTTAGAAATTTTTCCTTCCACAGTGAATTATTTGACTTGTTTCCTGGTGTTAAATCCCATATATTGAAATATAGGAAATGAATTTATTATTCTATCGTAAATGTTTTTCAGATATATCTGCCGTCCCT
>CAJOPI010000390.1 GCA_905236275.1 uncultured Lachnospiraceae bacterium
GGCTTCCGATTTTTTAGATTTTATAGTTCTATTTGCGCTTCTTTTATGTTATATTCCCGTATTTAACAGCTTTTTAAGCGAAAAAGCCTCATGGTCCGCTATTTATGCGGCTTACGAGGCTTTTTGAAATTTTACGAATATGCGTTGCACTAAGTCTTGTAAGGGGGATTTTTTATTTTTGACTTTTTTTAGTTTGTGCACATATATTTCTCATTTTTTTAACAGGTATTATTTCTTTTGAGGTGCAGAAGCCATAGGCCTCATGCAACGCATCAGTTATCTCTGTCCTTGTGTATGTGGGCTGGTACCCTTTGCCTTCGTACCGTATGAAATTCATATCCTTCATCGTGCTTATAAGTTGATCGACAGTATATTTATAATCAAGCTTCCTATCAAGATATCTGTATACTATCAGGGCAATGAAACAGGTTATAAAATGGGCAAGTATGCGTTCCTGTCTCTTCACATATACCGGACGGGCACGAAAGTCGGTCTTCATAATCCTGAAGCATTCCTCGATTTCCCATCTGCGCTTGTTTATTCTTACTATGGATTCGGCAGGGTCATCAAGGTTTGTGCATACGGCATAATAGCCATCGTATATTTCCTCTTCGTCTATAACGCTTTGGTCTATATAGCTTGCAGTTTTGTCTGCAACCTCGCCATCCTTTGTTGCATGGTCTGTCTTTATGAAACGGTGTGGGTCATTTTGTTTTTTGCGCCCTTTTGAGGTTTCTCCATCTGCAATCATCTTTTTTGCACGCTCGATTTGTCCATTTCTTACCTTGCGCAAATATTCTTTGTATTTTATTGAATATGAAACGATCAGCTTTTGTTCGAGGGTAATGTATTTGTCCCCGCCATCTGTATGGATAAGGGCTTTTTCTTTTATCCAGCGTGACTTGAAAAATATTTTGTCCCGATCTTTTTCATCATCAAGCTCGGAAATCTTGTATTCCTTACCGGACGTTTCTTTGGGCAGCTTCCATCCGCCGTCTGCAAGCGCCCATTTCTTAAGGTGTGACTTCAATGTCTTTATTGGCTGGGTTGTTACAAACGCCCTGTCACCATCTTCGTCGTCGTTAAAATGGCGGTTGGTGGCAGAGGACAATCCGGCATCAGTGCATACAACAAACTTAGACATATCAAACATGGAAAGCATCTTTTTTTCCAAAGGCACCATCGTTGGCTGCTCGTTCTGATTTCCGGGATATATTGAAAATGCTATCGGGATCCCGTCGGAGTCCATAAACAATCCCATTCCCACGATAGGGTTTGGCCTGTTTTCCTTGCTTTTCCCATACTGCTTGTCATCTTCGGCCTGTTCAATTTCAAAATAAAAATTTGTGCAGTCATAATAAATGATGCCAACATTCCGTTTGGACATTTTCATGCTGTTCTTAAAGAGCCTGCTTTGTATATAATCAGACTCTTTTGCCAAAACAGAAAGTGAGCGATAAATATCGTGCAGCTCAAAGTCTGGTTTTTCTATAAATTTTGAGGATTCTTTGAAGCTGTTCTTTTTTGAGGAAGGAAAAAGAATCCTTGTATAAATAAGTCGTGAAAGAATCGCATTCAGGTCATATCCAAAGGAATGTCTGCTGGCTATTGCCCGGCATATCTTATGTAATCCAAGCTCATAGTATATTTGCTGGAGGAACAGATACCCTCCATTAAAGCAATGTTGTTTGTTTAATTCAAGATCCTTTCCGGAATTCAGCTCAATGTTGTAACTGGCAGACTCTTCCTTTTCAGCCTCGTTCATTAACCTGACCTGTTCCTTTGCCCAAGCTTTAGCATCTGAAACACCATATTTTTCACATATCTCCTTTTCAGAACCTAATCGTTTGATGACAAGTGATTTGTTTTTTCCATCCACATAAATAGTCTTCTGAACATAATAGGATATTGAATATTTATTTTTAGACCAGCCAAGCCTCATACATAACCACCTCCACCTCTTATCATAGCACAACGTGGCGTAACGTGGAAGCATAAAATATTGAATTGACAAAAAAATAAAGCCATTACTGGCTTTGGTGGAAATGTTTTGACGCTAAGCTGTTAAACTACCGTGTACAATATTATTATTATATATAAATATTTTCCAATACTTAACATTTTTCGTTCATATTTAATATTTATAGGTGGAAATTTAAATGCTTTTGTAGTAAAATATCCTATGTAATAACAAATTTCATAGTGTGCATTTATTCACTTTTGCACACAAGAAAAGGAGATAGTCAAAATGGACAAAGCTTTAAAGAACAAAAGAATCATTACTGCTGCTGTTGTTGGTGCATGGCCAAAGAAAGAGAACAATCCAAACGTACCGATGACTCCAGAAGAGATTAGTGAAGATGTTTACGCATGCTGGAAGGCAGGCGCTGCAATCGCTCATCTTCACATGAGAGATGACAACGGCAACGGCACCATGGATAAGAATAAATTCATCGAGACC
>CAJOPI010000391.1 GCA_905236275.1 uncultured Lachnospiraceae bacterium
CCTATACTTATAGGAATTGTTTTCGTTGTAGGTCCCTGTATGGCACGATTTGGAAAGAAAAACTGTATGCATATCGGTATCTGGGGACAGGTTGCAGGCTATGCGATACGTGGAATAGCCGGACTCATGCAGAGCGTACCGCTTCTGATTTTGGGTACGGTCATTGCGGGAATAGTTACGGGACTTCTTGCAGTTCCGGTCAGCACACTTTTTGCAGACGGAATTGATTATGGCGAGTATAAAAGCAACATCCGCATAGAAGGTATGGGCTCGGCTATTACAAGCTGATGAAATCAATGATAAGGTACTTAAAGAGTTAGAAATGAGAAAGCAGGTAAAGGGTTAAGTGATGGAAAATGTAGGCAGATTTATCGGAAGAGGTAGCAAAAATCCCTTTTTATTAAGAAGAAAGATAAGCTTAAGTAAGGAAATCAGACGGGCTGAAGCGAAGGTCTGCGGTCTGGGACAGTTCGTTTTTTACATAAACGGTCAGAAGGTCGGAGACCATGAGCTTGACCCGGGCTGGACGGATTACCGCAAGGTCATTGAATATGTGAATTTTGATGTAACAGATCTTTTGAATCAAGGCGATAACCTGCTGGCTGCCGAGATAGGCAACGGCTGGTTCATCATGAATAATGAGCACTACAGCTTTAGTTTTCCGGAATTTATGCCGCCCAATCCGAATCCCTATAAGCCCTTTTCAAATGAGCTTATTTTTGCAATGAAGCTCACAGTCGATTATACAGACGGAAGCAGTGAGGAAATCTTTGCCGATGATAAATTCAAGACGGCAGAGCATTATATAAGGCAGAGCAATGTCTATGGCTCTGAAACGATGGACGCAGCCTACAGGCAGAAAGGCTGGAATGGGCTTACTTTCGATGACTCGAAATGGGAGGATGCTCACTATATTGATGACAGGAATATGCCCTCAGGCGTAATGACTGAGCAGTTCCAAAATCCTGTAAAGGTTATAAAAACTTATATTGCAAAAAAGGTTGGCGAGGTAAACGGACGTGAGATTTATGATATAGGTCAGAACTGTTCGGGAATCTTGCAGGTGACTTTTAGCGGCGAATCCGGTGACAGGATAGAAATTTATCCCGCGGAAAAGCTTGATGAAAAGGGCGATGCTGACCAGAAGATGAAGGGCTGGAATACGGTAGATACCGTTGTCACGATTATAATCGGGAATAATAAGGAAGAGACCTTCAGACAGAAGTTTACTTACGTTGCAGGAAGATATTTTGCGGTAAAGAAAAGCTCTGAAAGAGTCGCTATAACTGAACTCAGGGTTGATGCGATATCTTCTGCATGGAAAACGGACGGAAGCTTCAGCTCTGATGATAAGCGTTATGAGGAAATCTACTCGCTGGTCGAGAAAGCAGTCGAGGCAAATATGGTGAGCGTTCATACCGACTGTCCGACGATAGAGAGGTTTGCGTGGCAGGAGCCTAATCATCTGATGGCACCTTCGATAATGTTCATGAAGGATGGTAATCTTTTGTGGCGTAAATTCTTCATGGATATGAGGACTTCACAGCATAGTGCCGCAGATTATTTTTATGATTTTGAAGGGAATAAGATTCAGGCAGGCGACGGACTCATCCCTTCACAATGTCCCTGCTATATTCCGAATGTGCTGCCCGTTCCAGGTATGGGAAGCTTTTACGACATAATTCCATGGGGGTCCTCGATTATACTGGGCGTTAAATGGCACTATCTTTTCTACGGCGATAAAACTGTGATAGAAGAGAATTATGATGCTGCCTGCAGCTATCTTGAATATCTCAAAGGCAAAATAAATGATGAGGGCTTTATTAATCATGGTTTGGGCGACTGGGGAAATCCTGATAAAGAGTATGCAAGGGAAAATGTAGAAACAGCTTTTCTTTATGCCGATGCTGCTGCAATAGCAGAATTTGCCGGAATTCTTGGCAAAAACGAAGACAACAAAAAATACAGGGATTTTGCCGAAAAGATAAAGGATAATTATAATTCAAAGCTGCTTGTCAAAACAGAAAAGGCTGATTATTATTATAAAAGCTTTGAGCACAAGGACAGGTCCGTAATGACACTTGCCTGCGAAGCACTTCCGCTCTATTTCGGACTTGTGCCGGAGGAAGCAGAAGAGGGCGTGGTTAATACGTTTCGGGAACTGCTTATAGCAAAAGGCTCTCTTGCATCCGGCGAGGTCGGGCTTCCCTACATAATTCAGACTGCGTCTAAATATGGCATGAATGAGCTGATCGCAGAATATATCCTGAAAGAAGAACATCCAAGCTACTATGCCTTTGTGAAAGACGGACTGACGACTTTGGGCGAATATTGGGAGCCGAACCCGCGAAGCCACTGCCATGACATGATGGGACATATCATAGAATGGTATTACAACGGAATCGCAGGCATAAAGCCTCTTGCACCCGGATTCAGGAAGGTTCTCGTAGAGCCCTTCCTGCCTGAGAGTATGAATAAATTCGAATGCTCCTACAGGAGCGTTTCAGGCGAAATCAGAGTAAAGGTTGAAAGGCAGGAAAACGGTATAGACCTTGATGTAACTGCCGGCGAGGGTATAGAGCTGGAGATATCGAGGAGGCTTATTGATTAAACCCTCCGCTGCAGGGCGATTTCAACTGCGGCTGCCACGCCTTTATCTTTTTTCACATAATCTGCAAGATATGGAATACAGAACATTACTTTACCATGTTCAGGAGCTGCGATAATACCATGGTCGATAAGGTAAGCCCTTGTTCTGCTAAGCTTGTTCTGGGTCATGCCTAAGGATTGTGCTATATCTGATGTTGAGACGAGACGATCTTCTCCTATGCACTCGGACATTATTTTAAGGTATTGTTTCTCGCCTTTAGGAAGTTCTTCAAATAGAGGTTTCAGAGCCCTTTGCTCATAGGATAAGAGGGCGTTTTTCTCAGCTTCGGTTAATTCATCTTCTGTAACCTTATATTCTTTTTTGGGCTTTTGGATATTTACCTGAAGGACAAGATGATATCCAAGAAGCTGCATTAGATAAGGATGACCAAAACTAACCCGGTTTATACGGTCAATCAGGGAATTGTCAATCTTTAATCCCCTGATACCGGAAAATACTTTGGAAAGAGCACCGGCAGCCTCATCCCAACTAAATAATCCGATTTCTTCATGTGATGCGCGTCGCAGGTATGTACAACCCTCATGACGTGTAATGTCTCCATATGCATAGGGAAGACCGGCGACCGCAAGCATGATATCATAGCCTTTTCGTGAAGCCATCTGAAATGCATTGCAAAGAGATGAAACATCTTCAATAGGAACCTTCTGTATTTCATCCACAGTGACAAGGAGACCTTGTTTCGCTTTATTGCATGCCTCAAGAAGAAGTGGCTGAAGCATGGTATTTGTCACTTCATCATAACCACTCAGTTCATGTATAAGTTGTTCTATTGTATTTTCGGGTCCTAAATCAATAACCCTTCTTTTTTTCTTTCCTGCTCTTATGGATAATTGCTCTAATAATGCGGTTTTACCGCTGCCACGTGTTCCGGTAATAAAAATTGCCCGTTCGTCGCTTCCTGCATCAACCATTGCAAGGTCAAAAAGGCTGAGGATTCTGTCCCTGCCAAAGAAAACATCCGGCTTTCCTCCGAAAATTGGTGAAAATGGATTATTAAACATAATCGCTGTTCCTTTCGAAAAAAAATATATGATATCAGGGTCAAAAGTGATGTCAGGGATTGTTCCGCACTTCGTGCAGCTGTGCATACACTCTCACTAAGTTCACTACGTTC
>CAJOPI010000392.1 GCA_905236275.1 uncultured Lachnospiraceae bacterium
ACGAGAATGCGAATATGGGGGAGGATTGTGGGAGTGCGAAGCACGAAACAATCCGTAGGAATCATTTTGCACTATAGTCATTTATTACTCCGAAGCAATTGCCTCATAGCTGTCGGGAATTTTGATGCCAAGCTCCTCTGCAATAGAAGGATTGTACTTCTTTACAGGATTTGCATAATACTCGACAGGCATTTCCTCAACCTTTGACTCGCCTTTAAGAATCTTCACAGCCATTTCACCGGTTGTACGTCCAAGCTCATAGTAGGAAATCGAAAGTGTTGCGATACCGCAGCCTGCAACGATACCCTCTTCACCTGCGATGATAGGTGTCTTGGAAGGAAGCGCGATATTGTTGATAGCTTCCGTACAGGATGCAGCAGTATTGTCTGTCGGAATGTAAAGAGCATCATTCTCATCACAGGCAGTCTGTGTAACCTGCGCAACGTCATTGGAATCCGCGAAGGTATAAACGCTTACATCGCAGCCTTCCTCTTCAAGCTTGGCCTTGACTGTTTCTGCCTGATAAACAGAATTCGCCTCTGCGGAGCAGTAAAGAATACCGATTTTCTCCGCATCGGGAAGAATCTCCTTGAACATTTCTGCCTGCTGGTCAAGCGGTGCAAGGTCAGAAGTACCCGAAATGTTCTTTCCGGTAACTCCGTCAAAACCGTCAATATCAAGCGCTACGCCGTACTCTGTGATGGAAGTTCCGAGAATCGGAATGTCGGCTGTTGCTGCCGCTGCCGCCTGAAGTGCCGGAGTAGCATTTGCAAGGATCAGGTCTACGCCGTTTGATGCAAAAGTATTTGTGATGGTAGCGCAGGTTGCGGAATCTCCTGCCGCATTCTGCTCATCGAATTTAACATTATCACCGAACTCTTCGGTAAGAACATCCTTAAATCCCTGTGTAGCAGCGTCAAGTGCCTCGTGCTGTACGAGCTGGCAGATACCTACATTGTAGACCTTTCCGTCTGCGCTGCTCTCCCCTGCACTCTCTGTTTCTGCCGGAGCTGCTGCCTCTGTTGCTGCTGCCTCTGTTGCCGCTGCCTCAGAAGCCGGAGCTGCTGAACCCTCTGTTGATGCTGTGCTGCCTCCGCAGGCTGTAAGACCCATACAAAGAACTGCTGCAAGACCAATAGACATGAACTTTTCAAACTTTTTCACAATACCCTTCCTCCTCATTTTATTAAATTTTAATTTTTCTTTTCGCGCCTTAACGTCTTAACGCTTTAGGGCGCAAAAGTAATAAAAAAATCATAGCAATGAATTAAAAAAAAGTCAAGTTTATCTTGCATCATCGACGTTTAAGCTGTATAATGTTTTTGTCTTAAATACGTATCTGTTAATTAGTCTGGTTTTTATTCCACAATACTAACGAAAAGTTTAAGAACAAATCATATAAAAGGTATTCCGTTCATACAGTTTCAGTTCGGTTCATTTCCTTTTATTTCAAGAAAAAAAATAAAAGCTTTAAGCTTTATAAAAATTATGGAGGTTTTAATGAGAGAAAAACTCAGAACTCTGCCTTTGGCGACACTTCGCGAAATGGCAAAAAACATTGGTATTAAAGGTGTTACCGCTTTGAGAAAGAATGACCTTATCGAGGCACTTGTAGAAGCCAATTCCGGCAAGGAGGAAGAAACTCCCGCCGAGACTCAGGAGGTTCAGGAAGCTCCTGCTCCGAGGAAAGCGGCTGAAGCACCAAAGCGCCCCCTTAAGACGGTTAAAAAGACTGAAAAGCCCGACCACAGCGAAAAGGCTGACGGTCCGGAGCATGCCGAAATCAGTCAGGAAGATGAAAAAGCAGCTCTTGATTCAGGAAATACCGTAAGCGGTATCCTCGAAGTCATGGCTGACGGCTACGGCTTTATCAGAAGTGATAATTATATGCCCGGCGAAAATGATGTCTATGTGGCACCGAGCCAGATAAGGCGTTTCAACTTAAAGACCGGCGATATCGTGGAAGGAAACACAAGAATAAAGACGCAGAGCGAGAAATTCCAGGCTCTTCTTTTCGTTAAAAAGGTTAACGGCGGCGGTCCCGAATCCGCTATCGGAAGAATGAATTTTGAGGACATGACTCCCATTTTCCCGAACGAGCGCATAAAGCTTGAACGCGGCAACAGCAAGGTAGCCATGCGTATGATGGATATCATCTCCCCTGTCGGAAAAGGACAGCGCGGAATGATAGTTGCTCCTCCAAAAGCCGGAAAAACCACCCTCTTAAAGCAGATTGCAACGGCAGTAACCCATGCCAACCCCGAAATCCACCTCATCATTCTCCTTATTGATGAGCGTCCCGAGGAAGTTACGGATATCAAAGAGTCCATACAGAGTCACAATGTAGAGGTTATTTATTCAACCTTTGATGAGCTTCCCGAGCATCACAAGAGGGTTTCTGAAATGGTTATCGAGCGTGCACGCAGACTTGTGGAGGCAAGACATGACGTTATGATACTTCTTGACTCCATCACAAGACTTGCAAGGGCCTACAACCTTACGGTTCCGCCTTCAGGACGTACCCTTTCAGGTGGTCTCGACCCTGCAGCCCTTCATATGCCCAAGCGTTTCTTCGGTGCAGCCAGAAACATGAGAGAGGGCGGTTCCCTCACCATCCTTGCAACCGCACTTGTTGAGACGGGAAGTAAGATGGATGATGTTGTTTACGAGGAATTCAAGGGAACAGGAAACATGGAACTCGTACTGAACCGCAAGCTTCAGGAAAAGAGGGTATTCCCTGCCATCGACCTGCCCAAGTCCGGTACAAGGCGTGACGACCTGCTCCTTTCAAGGGAAGAGATGGAGACTACTGATATCATCCACCGCGCAATAAACGGTGCCCGCTCAGAGGACTCCGTCGAAAAGCTCATTGATATGTTCGCTCATACAAGAAGCAACAGTGATTTCATGAATCTTGTTTCCAAGTCAAAGCTTTAAGCGAAAGAAAGGATAACTGCGATGAAAATCTTATGGTCAGATAAGAAAAGAACGCTTTTCGGACTGCCCCTGAGTTTTACAAAGTACAGTCTCTCCGAGGATCGTCTTTTTATAAATACGGGACTCTTCACTTCTGTAGAAAATGAAGTTCGCCTCTACAGGATTCTCGATGTCAAGCTTACCCGCACCTTAGGACAGAAGCTTTTCGGTCTGGGTACGATACGTGTCTGCTCCGCAGACAAGACCCTGGGCGACTTCGATATCAAGAATGTGAAAAATTCCCAGGAAGTCAAGGAGCTCATTTCCGAACAGGTCG
>CAJOPI010000393.1 GCA_905236275.1 uncultured Lachnospiraceae bacterium
CCTTTTTGCGTAGCAAAAAAATTAAAATGGTGCCCCGAATGTTGCAATTCAGTTGACAGCCTGGCTGACAACTGAATTGTAACGTTTCTTCTTATAGCTCTACACCTTAAAAATCAGACAATTTTCACAAACTCAAATATTCTATCACAATAAATCCTTCTTGTGAATATAATTTCTATTTATCTATTTTTTAACACATTCAGGAAATCTTTTCCATACCTGTCCAACTTATTCTGACCGACTCCGTTAATTTTCAGCATCTCCTCTTTGTTCTGAGGGCGTTCAACTGCCATAAATGCAAGCGTCCTGTCAGAGAAGATCATATAAGGATGAAGTCTGTTTTCTTTTGCAAGAGCAGTGCGAACCTTCCTGAGTTCTTCAAAGAGCCTTCTGTCTCCTTCTTCAAGACTCTCTGCCGCAGATTTACGTTTCGCTGAGCTGTAGGTTTTGGCAGGCTTTGCATAAGCAGCAGCTCTGTGATAATCACGTTCCGAATCAACATCATAAGGAACATTAAGAACAGGTTCCTCGGTCCTGACTTCGCCAATGCAGATGGAGCAGTTTCCACAGTTCTTCTTACCCTTTTCTCCAAAATATTTAAGGATATAATCTCTAAGGCAATATTTGGAACGGCAGTAAAAAGTCATTTTCTTAAGCCGTTCCTTATCTTTGGCTATTACTTCTGCAAGCTGCTCCGGTGTAAGTTCATTATTCTCATCCCTGCCATGCTCAATAAGCCAGTTATTCATGTGCCAGTCGCTTTTTGAATAGTAGAGAATGCACTCAGCCATATCTCCATCGCGTCCTGCCCTGCCAGCTTCCTGATAGTAGCTCTCCATATCCTTCGGCATATTATAATGAATGACATATCTCACATCCGATTTATCTATTCCCATTCCGAAAGCATTGGTCGCAACGATAATCTGCTTCTCTCCGGTAATGAAAGCCTCCTGATTTATCCTTCTTTCGTTTTCCGTAAGTCCTGCATGATATTTTGTTACGGAAAAACCGTCCTGCTCCAGTCTGCTGCTGACCTCTTCCACAAGCTTCCTTGTAACGCAATAAACTATGCCGGATGCACCTGGGATTGCATCTTCCTTATCTCTGAGATAAAACTTTAGCTGTGAATATTTATCCCTCGGAATCTGTACCCCGAAATAAAGATTCTCCCTGTCAAATCCTGTCGTTATGGATACAGGCTTTAAGAGACCTAAGAGCTTTATTATGTCTTTTTTGACGATTTCTGTCGCTGTTGCAGTATAGGCACCGACGACAGGGCGTTTCTTAAAAGAATTTATAAAATCATATATTTTCAGGTATCCGGGTCTGAAGTCCTGTCCCCATTGGGAAACGCAGTGTGCCTCATCTATGGCAACAAAGGGAATATAAACCTTTTCATCATTTACAAAATCAAGAAAAGACTCTGTCTCCAGCCTCTCGGGTGCAACATAAATAATCTTGTAACGTCCGTTTCTCGCAAGTTCAAGTGCCTTCCTGTACTGTCCCGGAGTCAGCGAACTGTTGAAATAAGCCGCATGGATTCCCGCGGCATTAAGCGATTCCACCTGATCCTTCATAAGCGATATCAAAGGCGAAATAACAAGGGTTATCCCTTCCATCATTAGAGCCGGAATCTGAAAACACACAGATTTTCCGGCTCCTGTCGGCATTATTGCAAATGCGTCCCTGCCTGATAAAACGGCATTGACCATTTTTTCCTGTCCCGGTCTGAATTTATCATAACCATAGACCTTCTTTAATACTTCATCAGCTTTCAAGATTTACTCTCCACAAGTTTCTTAAAATAATCTCCGCGTTCCTCAAAATTCTTAAAATATCCGTATGAGGCTGCCGCCGGAGAAAGAACACAGGCTGCCCCTTCTTCTGTTATTTTCTTTGCAAGAAGAACCGCAGACTCCAAATCATTTCTGTAATAAAGGTTCTCCCTTTCGCCTGTTTCCTCACAGATCCTTTTCCCCGCATCATAGGAAGCTATAAAATTGATGTCCGGACGCTCTTGAATGAATTTTTCCAATATATCATATTCTATATGTCTGTCCATACCGCCTATGAGAAGGGTTTTTACCTTATCAATAGATGCAACCGCACTTATCGCAGCTTCCGGTATGGTAGAGATGGAATCATCATAATAACGGATACCCTCATAGGTTCCGCAGTATTCAAGTCTGTGAGGGAGTCCATGAAAGCCCTTCATGCCTTCACGTACCTTATCCTCGTCAAGACCTAAAAGATCCACGCATATCTGTTTTGCAAATTCTGCATTATACTGATTGTGCTCACCGGCTATAAAAAGCTCGTAACTGCCAATCTCTTTATCAGATATCGTAACCCGTCTTGCAGCCGTTTCGAATACCGGAACCTGACTTCCCACATAAAAATAATCTTCTCCGGTCTGATTTCTTGTTATTCCCTTTTTGGCTTCAAAATATCTCTCTTCCGTAATATATCTGTCGAGATGATCCTCGAATAAATTCAGGAATACTGCAATATGCGGGGAAACCGTAAGTCGCTGGCACTGATGACAGGACATTTCAAATACCGCAATTTCATCGGGATTTTCAAGCATTTCCGCATAATAATCAAGACAGGGTACGGAAATATTTCCGACAAGGCAGGTCTTTTTGCCGCTCTTTTTTATTGCATTATAGGTAAGGCAGCTTGTCGTACTCTTCCCCTTAGTTCCCGTAATTCCTATAGTCCTGTCGGCAAAGGCTTCGAGAAAAACCTGCGTTTCAGAGGTGAATTTAGGATTGACTTCTTCAAAGGTAATTCCCGGACTTACGAAAATATAGTCAAACCTTCCGTCCTCGATACCCTTCCTGTCACCCTCATATACCTCATAGGAAGAGTCAGGACAGAATTCCTTTATAAATCTTTCTGTTGCCTTGCCTTCACGTCCATAGCCCCATATTAGAATATTTTTACCTTTTAGATATTCAATGCTCTTCTGCATTTTTCCATAGCCCCTTTTAATTTATCTTCATATTCTTCCGGAAGGAAATTCTCACTCTCCCATCCTTTCAGGTATTCGTCAAGATTTCCGCTTCCTGATTCTATGGCATTTCTGTACTTCTCCGTAAGAATGCTCTTTCCGCCTTTTCTGAGATATGCCTTAAGCGAAGCGATTACCTCGCCTCTTGTTCCCACGCATTCAAAAGGCTTATTCTCATCAATACCCGTTAATTCCCTGAAGTCCTTATCAAGAGACTCTTTATCGAAAAGCTTTTCACCAAAAATCTTTATCAGAGCCTTCTCTTCAAGGAAAGGCGAAAGAATAGTATATACGAAAAGACATTTCGGACAGTCGCAGCACCATATTCCCTTCTTGCTTCCCACGTTGCAGCTTCTGAAAACACTGTGATAAGCCTTGAAGCCGGAAAAAAGTGCAGCAATCTGAAGCTCCGTCAAAGGTCTTAAAAAGCTAAAATAGTGTATATCGGAGCCTATCAGCGAATGAAGGTATTCGTCAAAATCCTTTTCAAACTCATAACTCTTCGAATACTGATGATTTACAAAAGAATCCTTAACTGTGGATTCATTTGCACTTGTTTCATTGGAAAGCGCAATATATTTTCTTTTATTTAAGAATGCAGTGATCACCGATGAAAAAGCAACAATTGCCGAGAAGGGTGTATGACCGTTCAGGTATCCTTCTTTATTCAGCTCAAGCATAGTTTTATCAAGCGTTCTGACCGCGCATAAGTCAGATTTTTCATCATTAAAAACTTCTATTACTTCTATTGCGGAAGAATTATGATTTATATGATAAGTCGATACCTCTTCATCCTTCAAAAGCTCGAGTGAAACTACAGAATCCTTTCCTCCACCCACCGGAATCAGAAAGCCTTTATAATCTGTTTCATCCTTAATTAACTCTTCCGTTCCGTCTGCACTTTTTATGGTGACTAATTCCTCTTCGGAAATCTCTATTGAATTCCTGTACATAAATTCGCCAAGACCGTTATAGAAAAGCTTTCGCCACCAAAGAATTTTTTTCTCGCTTAAATGTCCGCATTCAACTCTTATCTCCTCGGGGCATACGCATTTATAATAACTGATACTCTCTGTCATTCCTAAATTAAAAATAAGTATATCAAGTACTTCAGAAATATTTTTTTCATCCAGATCGGTTCGCGAATAAGGGAACTCCCATGTCGGATGAAATTCCGCAAGTCCGGGTGTCTCAAAATCAAATGTAACTTTAATCTTTCCGTTCTCTGTCACCTTGTGAAAAGCCTTATAAATAAAGCTTTTATAGCGTTTTCTATACTCTTCAAATTTCGCTGAATTATCCAATTTTATCTAATCCTCCGGAAAATAATAGTCAAAAACTTTTATTACATGATCTTGGGGTCAAAAGTGATGTCAGGGATTGTTCCGTGCTTCGCACTCCCACAATCCCACCCAATATTCGTGTTTTCGTGTTGCTTCGCA
>CAJOPI010000394.1 GCA_905236275.1 uncultured Lachnospiraceae bacterium
ATTTCAAAAATACCTGAGTTTAAGGATATTATGGATCAGGCAAGAAAAGTTCTTAAAAAAGGCGGCAGCGGGAATGAAAAATAATTCAAGCAGCATTTTTAAAAGCTTCCTTATGCGCCTGGTCTTTATTTATACCATTGTGATACTGGTTCTTCTTCCGGTAAGAGCCTTTGCGTCGGAAGATCTGTCGGCAGTACATGATGCGGCAGATACAAGGGACGTTACGGGAGAGAGAAGGACACGTTATGATGGTCTCGGACTGGACGACAATGACTATAATTCAAGAACGGTCATAAGGGAGCCCGGTACCTCTGATACAGCGGATGAGCTGCGGGAACTTAATGTGGGGAATAATCTGAATATTACCTATCGGGACGGACAGGGGAATCTGTCGGGTTCACTGAGGATACTCATAACCCTGACACTCATAGCCATAGCCCCGATGCTGATTATAATGTTGACCTCGTTTACAAGGATTCTCGTGGTGATGCATTTCACGCGTGCCGCACTCGGTACGCAGACTGCGCCTCCGAATCAGGTACTTGTCGGGTTAACATTATTTTTAACCTTTTTTATTATGCAGCCGACCATACAGCAGATAAATACGGAAGCGATAAAGCCCTTCGAAGCAGGTCAGATGACACAGGAGGAATTCTTCGAAACGGCAATGGACCCGCTCCGCACCTTCATGTACGGTCAGACTCAGAAAAAAGACGTTAGATTATTCATGGATATTGCAAAGCTGGGAACTGTTGAGAACATAGACGACATACCGAACTATGTCCTTGTACCCGCCTTTGTTATCTCGGAACTCCGTACAGCATTCATAATCGGATTCCTGATATACATACCATTCATCGTCATAGACATGGTGGTCGCGTCAACACTCATGAGTATGGGTATGATGATGCTTCCGCCGACAACAGTATCAATGCCTTTTAAGATATTGCTGTTCGTCTTAGCCGATGGCTGGAGTCTGGTAATCGGTTCACTAGTGAAAACCTTTTATTAGAAGGGATAGTTAAGGGAGATTTTTTCGCACAGGAGATGCCGGAAGGTGAAAGCATCGAAAACACTTTTTGGCACAGTTAAAAAGGTTTTCTGTGCCAAAAAGTGTTTTCGAATGATTTCACCGTATAATATAAATATCTTAGAGGGGGAGATATGGAAGTAGGAACGGTCACCGATATAATGCAGGAAGCGTTATATACGATAATTACAACGGCAGCGCCGCTTCTCGGAATATCACTCGTGGTAGGTCTTACGGTATCGATATTCCAGACGGTAACATCAATTCAGGAACAGACCCTGACCTTTGTGCCGAAAGTAATATCCATATTTTTAGGGCTAATGCTTATGGGTCACTGGATGGCAAACAATCTGGTCAACTTCATGACGAAGCTCTGGTCAGACTTCTCGGTGTATATTAGATGATAGAACAGGCTTTTGCAATAAAAGATCTGGAATTCTTTCTGCTGGTTCTTACAAGGGTATCCTGTTTCGTGCAGGCGGCACCCTTCTTTGGGACAAATAATGTGCCGAGGAGGATAAAGGCAGGACTGTCATTTTTCATAGCCCTGGTGATATTCCACTTCGTTATACCAAGGGAGAGCCTGCAATACAATACCGTCTTCGGCTATGCGGCACTGGTGATAGCCGAGGCAGGCTGCGGGATAATGATAGGCTTCATGGCAAATATCTGTATGCAGGTAGTGCTTTTTACAGGTGCACTTACGGATATGGATATAGGACTTTCGATGGTGAGCCTATTTGACCCGGTATCAAGAACACAGGCAGGATTTACGGGAGTATTGTATCAGTACGGGTTGCTGCTCATAATGCTGGCAGCTAACTTCCATCACTATCTCCTGCGGGCATTCGTGGAGTCCTATGCGAGAATACCTGTGGGGCATGTGATATTTGACGGGGAAAGGCTTTATGCACTGGTACTTAAGTTCCTGAAGGATGTCTTTATCATAGGCTTCGAGATATTCCTTCCCGTTTTCGGTGCAATGCTTGTGATGAATGTGGTGCTGGGAATACTCGCAAAGGTGTCCCCGCAGATGAATATGTTTGCGGTAGGAATACAGCTTAAAATCCTTTTCGGACTTTCGGTAATCTATATATCGATAACGCTGCTTCCGGGCATAGCGGATTTTATATTTGGGGAAATGAAAGAGATAGTAACATCGACAGTAAATGTTATGTCTCCATAGCGTGGGTTATGAGAAGTTATTTATGATTACATGCGAGCTATATTCAGAGGGGAAATAAATGGAGGAAGCAAGGGGAAAAATGCTTTTGGAGCTGAACCTCCAATACTTTGCCAAGGATGGTCCCGGCGGAGAAAAGACCGAGGAACCTACCAGCAAAAAACTGAATGATGCGAGAGAAGAAGGACAGGTGGCGAAAAGCCGCGAACTCTATAATGCGGTGTCACTGATAGCTGCATTCATAGTCTTCAGAGTGTTTGGACTTGGAATGGGAGAGAACTTCGTCGAAATCTTCAAGTGGGTTTATGGAAGAATAGGAACCTTTGAAGGGATTTACGGAAACGAAGTAAGGATTGAGAATTTCACCTCGCTCATAAATCTGATAATCGTAAAAATGCTGATAATAATCCTTCCGATGCTGCTTATCGGATTCATGATAGCAGTCCTCTGCGATGCTTTGCAGATAAAATGGAAGGTTACGACAAAACCCCTTCAGCCTAAGCTCAGTAAGCTGAATCCGGCCAACGGGGTTAAGAGGCTTTTCTCTAAGGAAAAGCTTATGGAGCTTTTAAAATCCATAGTAAAAATAGTGATAATCTGTACGGTAGTATGGTCAACGCTTAAAAACAAAGGCGGGATATTATACCTCCTTTATGATTACGAGCTTTTTGGAGCGGTTGGACTCATAAGCGAAACGATTGTCGATCTTGGAATAAGGATTGCTGCGGTATACCTGATACTGGGCTTCGCAGATCTCATCTATCAGAAAAAGAAATTCCATGATGATATGATGATGACAAAGCAGGAAGTCAAGGATGAGTATAAGAACCAGGAAGGAGACCCGCAGATAAAGTCAAAACAGAAGGCAAGAATGATGGAGGCCTCGAGGCGCAGGATGATGAATGCCGTACCTCAGGCGGATGTGGTTATAACAAACCCGACGCATTTTGCGGTAGCATTAAAGTATGATGCCTCGGTTGCTGACGCACCGATAGTAACGGCAAAGGGAGCCGATCTGGTGGCAAGGCGTATTAAGGAGATAGCAAAGGAAAATAATGTAGAGATTGTAGAAAACAAGCCGCTTGCAAGGATGCTTTATGCAAACGTCGAGATAGGGGCGATGGTTCCGCCGGAGCTCTATCAGGCAGTAGCGGAGGTACTGGCTTTCGTCTACAATCTGCGCAAAGGTAAGGAGGCAGTGTAGTTAGATGCCGACAGCACTTAAACAGGACAAAATAAAAATACTTGATATCGGAGTTGGAATATATGTGCTTGCGGCATTTGTGTTCTTTATCATCACACTGCCGCCGATGCTTTTGGACATATGCCTCTGCTTCAATCTGACGGTGGCTTTTGCGATATTGTTCAATACAATGTTCTGCAAGGAAGTTCTGGATATGTCCTACTATCCGACGATCCTGCTTTTCACGACGATATTCAGGATATCCCTGAATGTGTCCTCGACAAAGCTCATACTGACAACCGGTGATCCCGGTAACGTAGTGGCAACCTTCGGTCAATATGTAGGCGGCAACGATATCGTAGTCGGAACCATAGTATTTATTATCCTGATCATCATTCAGTTCGTGGTTATAAACAAGGGTTCCGAGCGTGTATCGGAAGTTACCGCAAGATTTACCCTTGATGCAATGCCCGGTAAACAGATGGCTATCGATGCGGACCTGAACACCGGTGCAATAGATGATGCGGAAGCAAAGAGAAGAAGAGAGAAGATACAGGACGAATCAACTTTTTTCGGTTCCATGGACGGTGCCGTTAAGTACGTTAAGGGAGACGCAACAGCCTCTCTTATTATCACGTTTGTAAATATCATCGGCGGACTCATTATGGGAGTCTGGAGAATGGGACTCAGTCCTGCCGAGGCAGCGCAGAAATTTACCATTCTGACAATCGGTGACGGACTTGTAGGCGCAATGCCTTCGCTTCTTATCTCGCTTGCAACAGGTATTCTTGTTACAAAGGGAACCAAGGAAGCCGACTTCGGACCTACACTTACAGGTCAGATATTCTCGA
>CAJOPI010000395.1 GCA_905236275.1 uncultured Lachnospiraceae bacterium
CGTGAAAGAAAATATCAATTTGTCATTTTTGACACCTCGTGGACGATTCCTTGCTAGAGCTACAGGCGAGAGCAGCGGGAATGTGGTATTGAGAAGGGAGCAATACCGAATGGCAGATGACGACGAAAGAAGCTGTGCTGTTGCAAAAAACTTTATATTTGGAAAAATATGTAATGCAAGGTACACCTTAAACCGAACAAAGAGGGATCATTCTGAGAGAATAGATCAAAAATTATTTCAAAAAGCAGAGGAGAAGATGATTGGTATCTTGAAAGAGGTTCTGGCTTGCAATAGCCTGAAAGCTCTTCGAGGTCTTGAAGGAGCGGCTGCACAGGTTTATTTCTCTATGTTTGATGATATGATTTTGCAACAGAAGGATGATTTTTGTTTTAATGGCAGAACTCGAAGACCGCCAATGGACAATGTAAATGCGTTGTTGTCTTTTGTTTATGTTTTGATTGGTAGCGATTGTGCATCTGCTTTGGAAATGGTTGGCTTGGATTCCTATGTAGGGTTTATGCATAGAGATCGGGCAGGTAGAAAATCACTTTCTCTTGATTTAATGGAGGAAATTCGTTCATGTGTGGCAGATCGTTTTGTTCTGACACTAATAAATAACAGAATTATTTCGAATAGCATGTTTACTAAGCAAGACTCGGGGGCTGTATTCTTGGATGAGGATGGCAGGAAAAGAGTCCAGCAGGAATGGCAAAAAAGAAAAGGCACAGTGATTACGCATCCGTATCTCAAGGAAAAAATTGAATGGGGGTTGGTTCCGTTTGTTCAGTCGTTATTGCTTGCAAGGTATATTCGAGGCGACCTTGATGGATATCCTCCCTTTTTATGGAAGTGAGGTTGGAGAATTATTATGCTGATATTAGTTACATATGATGTTAATACGGAAACAAATGCTGGAAAAAAGAGGCTGCGCAGGATTGCAAAAATATGTGTTAATTATGGGCAAAGGGTTCAGAATTCTGTTTTTGAATGTTCCTTAGATCCAGCAAGGTATAAATTCTTTCAAAAGCAATTGCTTGATGTGATGGATAAAGAAGCAGACAGTCTGAGATTTTACAATCTTGGTAATGAAAAGAATGCCAAAATTGAGCATTTCGGTATGAAGTCAGGATACAATCCTAGCGAAGCATTGATTTTATAGTGTGCGAAGTGGCAGCATGCATAAAAGTGTGAGGAGGTTCGCACGGGTTTTTTAAGAATATGAACAAGTTTGTGTCTGAAGTAGAGAAAAAATCATTGCAAAATGGGCAAGTATCAAAGTTGAGTTAGATAATTTTTAGTAATTTATGCAAAAGATGAAAGGAGGATTTTGTATACTTTTGCTGTCACGCCCCCTCGCGGGGCGTGTGGATTGAAATATTTTAGTCGGCAGTACATTATCGAAGAACATTTTATATAATCTATCAAGCTGAATGATATAACCTGCTTTGCTTTGGACAGCCAATTCATGAAGGGGTTATAATTTAAGAACTTATAGACATGACCGGGCTCTAACTGCAGAGTAGGAGATAAAGGATTAGATTATTTGAGAAATGACAATATGCAGAGGAAATAGGAGGGGACTATGGCTATAGAAGCAGTCAAAGCGTATTTATCGAAATATGGAGTTGAGGATCGTATCAAGGAGTTTGATGTTTCCAGTGCTACTGTGGAATTGGCAGCGCAGGCTTTGGGGTGTGAGCCTTGTCGGATTGCAAAGACGCTTTCATTCAAGGTGGACGGGCAGGCCATACTAATTGTTGCAGCTGGAGACTCAAAAATTGATAATCCAAAGTATAAAGCACAGTTCGGAACGAAGGCGAAAATGCTTTCGCCTGATGAAGCAGAAGAAAAGATCGGACATGCAGTTGGCGGAGTCTGCCCATTCGGGATAATGGACGGAGTATCCGTTTATCTCGATGAATCCTTGAAACGGTTTTCAACGGTATTTCCTGCCTGCGGAAGCAGCAACAGTGCGATTGAGCTGACTATCGATGAGTTGGAGAGATATTCCAGGTACGATTCGTGGGTGGATGTTTGCAAGAATTGGCAGGGGTAATGGTATATCTATCTGAAGAAGTCGATAGACAGCTAGATTATCATGTGTTATACTTTGTTTCGTACTAAATAAAAGCAGTTTTTATCTGCAAGGATGAGAAAAGGAGGGA
>CAJOPI010000396.1 GCA_905236275.1 uncultured Lachnospiraceae bacterium
CTGTTGAAGCCAATCTTGAAACCCCTCTGCAGCATTCCTATGGAGGCCTTGTTTTTCTCTATGATAAATCTTCCTGCATCAGCAAAATATTCATCCCTGTCATCATCTCGTGTATTTTTCTTCGCTTCAGCGTCATTTCCGGCAGAACTCTGAACTTCGGATGCTGCTTCGATTTCAGAGCTGATATCCTCCTCTTCGATATCGGACTCTGCCATCTCCTCAAGAATAAAATCTACGACATCCTGTACCTCGTCATCGGAAACAAAGGTACCCTGAACACGTTCAGGCTTATTCATGCTCTGAGGATAGAAGAGCATATCACCCCTTCCTAAAAGTCTCTCTGCTCCCTGCGTATCAAGGATCGTTCTCGAATCAACTCCGGAGGATACCGCAAAAGCTATCCTGCTGGGCATGTTTGCCTTTATAAGTCCTGTAATGACATCAACGGAAGGTCTCTGTGTAGCAATTATAAGATGTATTCCCGCTGCTCTCGCCAGCTGTGTTAAACGGCAAATAGAGGTCTCGACATCATTTTTTGCGACCATCATCAGATCCGCAAGCTCGTCAACAATAATAAGTATCTGGGGCATCTTCTTATAGGGATTGCCCTCTTCATCCGTTTCTCCGATATTGTTCAGCTTCTCTACCTTATTGTTGTAGCCCTTCATGTCACGCACCTTCAGGTCTGCAAAGAGCCTGTAGCGTCTTGTCATTTCCGCTACTCCCCATTTCAGGGCTCCTGCCGCCTTCTGCGGATCGGTTACCACAGGTGAGAGCAGATGCGGCAGACCATTGTATACCGAAAGCTCGACAACCTTCGGATCTATCATTATCATCTTTACCTCATCAGGACGCGCCTTGTAGAGAATACTCATGATAATGGTATTTATACAAACCGACTTACCCGAACCCGTTGCTCCGGCAATAAGAAGGTGGGGCATTTTTGCTATATCAAAAATCACAGGCTCGCCGCCGATATTCTTTCCTACCGCAAATGACAGCTTTGATTTTGCCTTTCTGAATTCGTCTGTGTCAACCAGTTCTTTAAGGCTTACCGTAGCATTAACCTTATTCGGAACCTCGATACCAATAGCTGCCTTTCCGGGAATCGGTGCCTCTATTCTGATGTCCGAAGCGGCAAGGCTGAGCTTTATATCATCAATCAGTCCAAGTATCTTGCTTACCTTGACACCCTGCTGCGGCTGCATTTCATATCTTGTAACCGTAGGTCCCTGAATAATATCAGTCATCCTTACATTTACCTTGAAATTCGCAAGTGTATCGACAAGCTTTGAGGCAGTCACCTGAAGAGATGCCGGTGAATCAAGCTGTACGCTCTTAGGCATATTCAAAAGGTCTGTCGGAGGGAATTCATACTCCATTGGCTCGTCGGCGGCAAAGCTTTTCTTCGGAAATTCATGTATTTTATTATCAGGCTCTTTTTCAGCCTTTACTCTCTTACTATTGTCTTCCCTCTTTGCCTCGGCCATGATTGCCGGTCGGAACACTATATCCTTAGGCTTCTCTGCCTCAGTCTCTTTAAGGGTTTCAATTCTGATTTCAGGCTCAGGAATTTTTTCAGGTTTTTTATCAATTCCTGTTTCCGTCTTTCTTTCGCTTTCCGGTTCTTCTTCCTTTTCAGTCCTGACTTCATTGAATATTATCGGGTCTGCCGAAATGTGGACGGTTTTTTCCTCCTCTTCTTCAATGTCAAGCTCTGATAAATGTATCTCGTGCATATCCGACTTTTCCTGCGCTATCGCTTTCTCACCCGAAATCTTTATCTCAGGCTTTACCATGAAGTCAGGATTCATTGCAAAAGGAGAATAAGCTTCGCCGTTCCTGCTGTCCGTTTTTTCAACGCTATTATCAAAAGTCTGCGCTTTGACATTAACCTCCTTCGGCATAAAAGGCTCATCATAAGGCTCCGATGGATACAATTCCACCGAAGGTGCTTCTTCATAACTGACCGGAGCCGGTATATCCTCTCCTACAGTCATATTTGACAGAAGCTTTCTTGCGCGTTCTTCTTTCTGCCTTTCGTATTCTTCTCTTTCTCTTCTTCTCTCTTCTTCGCGGATTTCGCGTCGTCTCCTGTGCTCATCCGCTGTCCGTTCGGCTACTCGTTTCCCTTCATCTACCGTTCTTTCAGCCAGCTCCACTCCGGTTCTTTCCAAGAATTCTATGAAGGATTTACCGGTAATGGCAACTATGCAGGCTATAAGAATAACCAGTATTATAAGGACTGCTCCCACCGTCGAGAATGCAGAACGCAAAAGCTCGAAGAGTCCTCCGAATATGCAGCCTCCCCCATGATGTGTTTCCGAGGAGAACTCGTAAAGTGACCTATAGGTCCC
>CAJOPI010000397.1 GCA_905236275.1 uncultured Lachnospiraceae bacterium
CTCATACACTCATAGTCCGCACTGCTTCCCTTTGTGCGGGCATAAGCCCTAAGCTTTAGCTTTTTAAGGTCTGATTTACTTTTTTCAATTGTATATTCCGTCATATCCGAATAGTCGCTCTCCTCGACAATCTCATCACTGTCCCTGTCAATAAACTGATATCTATATTCAGGTGTGAGTTTGTCAGGCTGAGCACTCTCTATTGTCAGACTGTAATTATCAGTCCTGCTGTTAAATTCCATCCTCGCATTAACGGAAATAATGCTGTCGATATTCTCTGCCATATCATCGAGGTCTTCATAGAAAAGCTCCGAGGTATCCGCTCCGCTCTCATATAGCCTTATCAGCTCCGCGTATGCCCTGCTTTCGATAACCGCGCCCTCGCCGTTCAGATGAAGGTCATCGGCAAAATCCGTATCCTTAAGAATCGCGCCGATTTCCTTGTGGAAATTCATATTGGCATAAAAAATATCATTTTTGTCGGCAATATCTTTATAGAAGTCATAGGCTCCCATATAATTGTCAGCATCATAGAGCTGACGTCTGGGCAGCGAAACCGAGATCATCAGTACAGGGATTTCCTTTTCCCTGCAAAGATCTATCATTTTCTGATAATAAAGAAGCTGGTCATCATTTATCTCGTCCATACTTACCGACAGGTGAAAGTTCCACTCTCCGCCTTTTCCAGCCAGATCAGTGATAAAGCCGTTCCTGACATAATACTCTACCCTGCCTTCTTCGGAGCCGACCGCCTCCGGTCTGCCCTTTCTTTCAAAATATTTCATCCTTCTTGTAAGCTTAGAAGTTAGTTCCTCAAGGCTCTCACCCTTCAGGAATCTGTAGCTCGGGAGAAATGCAAGGAGTTCGCCGGCCTTGAAATCATCCCGGAAAAAAAACAGCTTATTCCCAAGACTCCTGATGCGATCCATCGTAGTTCTTCTGGCTGCCACAATCTCTTCATCCTTAAGCGAGTTCATGCCGGCCTCCAGAACAACATAGCGCGGAGTAAAATAATCCAGCATATCCTTTAGTAGATAGTACCTGCCCTTGATGTCCTGCTGGGCCGATGCCGCATCACAGACATTCTTCACACCAAGCTCATTCTCTATCGTTTCAGGCGAAATTCCCTGATATATACGTGATGTTCCCACAAAAATCATATCTGCGTTTTCGCCCTTTTCAATAATCGACGATATATCACTGTTCCAATAGAGAGAATTATAATTGTCACTGAAGAAAGCAAAAGAAAAAAGTTCAAAAATTAGCATCAGTATAATTATTACTGCGATCAGCCTCAATTTTTTAATATTCCGCATACAAGAACCCCACAGTTGAATTCATACTGATATTAAGAATTATCATATAAATACCTATACAGTAAACAGCTCCCCTGAGCAGAAGGGGAAAATTCTTCATAAGGAGAAGCTCTCCTCTTCCCTTTTCGGTCAAAATATCAGAAATCGCAAGTATCAGCGTTCCAAGCAGGAAGAAAAATACTGCCATCGAGCTCATTCCCGGAAACAGATCAGCAAAAGAGCCGATAGCTTCAAGCGACGATGAAAAACCGGTGAAAATCTTTTTAAAATAATTAACAGCCGTCGTCATATTGTCGGAAATCGAAATAATCCTGAAGGAACTTACTATCACGAAGGTCCTGACCATCATAAAGGTAATCCACGCCCCGCTATCCTTATTTATATGCAGGAATTCCCTTATTTTTGCATAAAACTCTTCCAGCTCCATGCTCAGGATAATGACTGCCATATTGCAGTAACCCCATACTATGAAGGTCCAGTTGGCTCCATGCCAGAGACCTGTGGCGGTCCATACAAAAATAAGCGCGAGATAGCTCGGAACAAGCTTTGCCGCGCGGAGATTCCCCCTCTTTCTGAAAAACTTGCCCATATTCTGAGCCGTTTTTCCGGTCGCTATAGGATAAAACACATAGTCCTTGAACCACGCGCCAAGTGTGATATGCCAGCGTCTCCAGTACTCTTCCACAGATATCGAAAAATAGGGTCTCTGAAAGTTTTCCGCAAGCGAAATCCCCAAAATACCGGATATTCCGCACATGATATCCATATAACCCGAAAAATCCGCATAGATTTCCACACCATAGAAAAGGGCACCTAAAATTATATAAATACCGGAATAAGGACTGTCCGAATAAAAGATAAGCTTCACAGCAAGCGCGGACGTATCCGCTATAGCTATCTTCTTTATATAGCCCCAGAAAACCCGTCTCACGCCCGACGCAAGCGTATCAAAATCAAATGAATGCTCTTCGAAAAGCGATTTTGACAAGGTTCCGAAACGGTCGAAGGGTCCCTGTATAATATGCGGAAAATACGAAACAAAGGTGAAATATCTTATAAAATTCCTCTCCGGCTCATACTTTCCCCTGTAAACATCAACAAGATAAGACACAGTCTGGAAGCTGTAATAGGAAATACCTATAGGAACAAAAAAAGAAGGAACCGGTATCTCCCTTCCATGTTTGACGGTTCTCATGAAAAGGTCAAGATTCTCGATAACAAAAGGACTGTATTTAAGAACGAACCAGATAAGCAGCACCGAAACCGCGGCTATGGCAGTCAGCAGCGTCACCCTTTTCTTTCTTTCAGCAAGAAAGGCAACCCTCTCAGACCTGTCCTTTATCAGTTCCGAAGCCTGCTTATTTTTGGTCTTCCGGTCAAAAATAAGCAAAGCTCCGAAATATGAAATCAGACTCGTAGTCAGTATAAAGGGCAGCCCCAAAAGGCCAAACGACGCAAAAAATATCAGATTTGCGGCGGTGATCACGTATAACTGAAGCCTCTTCGGCACTGTATAATACAGAAAAACAAGTAAAATGACAAAAGAAATAAAAGCTAAAGAAGTTAATGACATATTCCGTACCCTGTTAAAGCTTTTCCTTTATTTCGGAGGAACATATGCCGGGAGTGCGCTTAAGCCTTACCACTTCCCTGCCGTTTTCCCTGCACCAGTCCATCGCCCTTTGGAATCCCTCATGGTTCTGGTCTTCTCCGACAGCAAAAACATCAAAGTCAAGTTCCTTAACTTTTGCGTCAACATCCGTATAACTTGTAACCTCGTCAACCACGCGAAGTCCTCCGATAAGCTCCTGTCTCTGCTCGGTAGTATAGAGAACCTTCGCATCAGGCTTGTATTTAAGGATATAATCACCATCCTGAACTGCCACTATCAGATAGTCTCCATACTCCCTTGCCTGCTTGAAAAGCCTTAAATGTCCCAAATGAAAATAATCATAAACACCGACTGTAAGAACCTTCTTCATGATATCTATGCCATCCTTTCAGTAAGAAAATCAACCGTCCTTTTTGCAGCTTCATCAGGATATTTCCAACGTTCATTGCGTACCTCCGCCCTGCCTGCCGCAAGGGGATCATTTTCCTTAAGCTCATTAATTATGCTTCCGATATTATCAAGCTCTTCCTCTTTCAGAGTCATACCAAGCCTCTTGTGTGCATCAAAGCTGTATACACCGGCTTCATCCAGCCACCACGCATCATAGGGTGAAAGGTCAAAGGAGGTGTCCGCACAAAGTACGGGCTTGTCAAAAACAAGCGCATAGTCAAAGATTACGCTCGAAAAGTCCGTTATCATAACGTCAGACCTGTTAAGAACATCAAAATTGTCATTGTCCCTGTTCCAGCTGAGCCT
This sequence comes from uncultured Lachnospiraceae bacterium, assembly GCA_905236275.1. GTDB lineage: Bacteria > Bacillota > Clostridia > Lachnospirales > Lachnospiraceae > NK4A144. Next base: position 3,685 of record CAJOPI010000397.1, read on the forward strand.
GTCACTCTCAGGAAATTCCTTCATAAGACTCTCCATAAGCGGAAGCTCCGAAACAAAAGACTGCGGGTGAGGTCTCACTATTACATTATAGTCCGTCTTATCAAGCAGGGTTCTTATAAGTTTTGCTCCGAATCTCGAAAGTACCGAGCTCTTTCCCCACGACGAAGCTATAAGAACGTTCGTCTTCTCATTCTTCACCCTGCCGGCTTCCTCAAGCCTTTTTTTCATGGCATCCATATATGCGGAACCGACATAGACAAGCTCCTTTTTCTTAATGTCCCTGAGCTTTTCCATATTTCTGATATTGGTCTCCTGAATACTTCCCGTCAGAAGAACCGAATCATAATAGTCAAGTCCGAACATCCTGTAAAGCGCAGCGTCTCCCGTCGAATGGAAAATATGTACATAGCGGTCTACATCCGCCGAACGCTTCC
>CAJOPI010000398.1 GCA_905236275.1 uncultured Lachnospiraceae bacterium
GCAAATGAGACGCAGCTTTCGAATAATGCATTAAACTTTGATTCTTCTGTGCTGGACAGTTCAAGAAAATCCTACTCCTCGCTTACAGACTTAAATCACGAAGCACTTTTTACGGATGAATATGCGGCACACGCTAAAGAGGCAGAGCAGAGAAAAGCAGACAGCTACAATAAAATATTCTCCGAACTCTTTATAAAAGAGGTTTCGGGAAATGATGCGTCCTACGACATGGTCAGGGAGAAGATGTTCAGCGGAACTGAGCCCCGTATACTGGTGCGCACGAAGGAACCGGCGAAAAATCCGGCCTTTACATTTATAGGAGTCTGCCTTATTCTTGCAATTTTTATGACGGCGATGCTTATTATGACAAAGCCTTTGAAAAAGGCGGAGAAGAAAAGGAAAAAGTGATGAATAATGGGGAAAGAGAAGAAGAACTGAAAAAGGAAATGGATGATCTTGACAGTCTTGAGGACGAGATAGAGTCACAGGACAGGGAGATAAACAGCAATCTTGACGAGTTTCTTGCCATGGCTGCCAAAGAGCAGGACGATGAAATGATCAGGATGGCAAATGATTTACAGGAGAGAATGACGGAGCTTAGAATGCTTACTTTTAAAAAGCTCTCTCTGATACGTGACAATTTAGAAGATGAGAAAAAGCGTGTAATGGAATGCAGATAACTGTTACGATAAGATATGGCAATAGAGACAGGGATTTCAGATTCGGGAACGAACAGAAAATAAGAAATCTCCTGGGAGTGTTAAACGAATCGGGCATGCTGGCTCTCAGCGCTGAGATGCCGGAGGTAAAGTCGTTACGGAGAATGGAATACCTTGATATAGAGAAAACCTTTCTGGAGGAGAGGATTTTTTCGGGTGATATTTTGGAGGTTCGTGGTTGATAGAAACGGGTTTTTTGGACGAATACAGTGAGTTCAGTGCGGTTTATCCGAATCCCCTGCTCCTTGAAGCAGAATGGGTTGACGGTGAGGACGGCATAAGAAGAATAGAATACAATACCGATGGTTACAAATGCTTGGAGCATATAAGGGAAGAGGATATGCCGGTCAGGTACGCAGTCCTTTCATCATTATATGAACTTTACGGTCTTTGTGACCGTTTTTCATTTATGCTCTCACCGGAAAATATTTATTATGGGATAAATAATAATACTGCCGTCATGCAGAGGAACGAGTCGGAAGAGTGTATGTCGGAGGAGGAATTTCTTAAAGCCTATAAATCCTGCATCGGTGCGGCATTGCAGGAGAGATACTCTTTTGAGGATTATTACAGGGGCGGAAGCAGCCTTTTGAAGAAAAACGATTTTTTAAAGGAAATCTTCGAAATGGAGAAAGCAGAAGATATTTCTGATTTTTTAAGGAAAGCACATAAAGAACTGACCGAAAAAAACCACAGGACAAAAGTGCTTGTGGGAAAGAATACCTTTAAGCAGCTGAAGACAGCGGTTATACTGCTTTCGGTTTTCCTTGCGGCAGCGGTTGCTTTCGGACTCTATTATCTGCTTTCGATCAAGCCCTACAGCAGTTCTGTCATAAATGGTTTCCAGTCCTATATTTTATCAGACTATGAGGCGGTAGAGCGTTCGATGCAAAATGTATCCGTAGAGAGGATGAATGCCTATCAGAAATTTATACTTGCAGAGTCGTATGTAAAGACGGCTGACTTAAACAGCGAGCAGAAGAAAAATATCCTTGCAAATATCTCGGTAAATTCGGAAAATACCCTGCTTAATTACTGGATTTATCTGGGCAGGGGAGAGGTTGAAAAGGCAGAGGACTCTGCAATGCAGCTCTCCGACGATCAGCTTCTTCTCTATGCGTATATGAAACATCTCTATGAAATAGAGGCTGACTTAAAGCTCGGCGGAGAGAAGAAGGCAGAAGCCATAAAGGAACTTGAAGAAAAAATGAAGCCGCTTATGGAAGAATATAAAGAAGAGGAAGAGTAAATGCGTACAGTTAGCGTGAAACGTGCGGAAAATTTCAAAATCTCCGGACGTAAAGAGGACGAACTTTTCCTTAAAGGTATCAGGCGTTCTTTCATTGTCAAGGGCGACTTTATAGCGATAAAGGAAGAGCCTTCGGGAGAGGAAGCGGTCTATAACGGTATAGTATTTAGAGGGAAAAGACTGATAGAATCCGGTGATGAACTAAGGATTGGCGGCTATATCATAACCTTTCTCGAGGGAACTGTCCGCATACAGTCAGCAGCAGGAGAGATAAGAAGCCGCTTGAAGCTTTTGCGTGACAGCGTGCCCTTCAGCGGATATCCCGATTATAAAAGGTCACCCAGAATTATAAAGGAAATCCCTTCGAAGAAAATAACGATTGAAAAGGGGAAGTTTGACAAGCCGAAGAAAAGAGGAATCGGAGAAGTTCTGAGGATGATTCTCCCTCCGATCTGTATGCTTATTGTAACTATAATCGTTGGAAGAATCTTAGGCAGGGGGCTTCTGATGCTCATGTCGATTGCAAGTACGGGCGTTACGGCGGCTATGGCAATATTTCAGCTCGTGAGTTCTTTAGGCGAAGGCAGGGGTAAGCTCGAAGAGCAGAGGCGGGTTTATGAAAACTATCTTTTAAGGAAAAGAAAGGAAATCTACGAGGATTACCGGAAAGAGGTCAAGGCTCATGAATACCGCTATCCATCTGTCAGGAATATAGAGGGAATGATTGCGGACTTTTCCGACAGACTTTATGAGAGAAGTGTAGATGACACGGATTTTCTCGATATCTGCCTCGGCAGGACAAAGGGCAGCAGCGGACTTGATATTTCCTTAAAGATTGATGAAATCGAAGGCGCAAAGTGCGAGGAGGAAAAGGATGCCATCGACATGAGGAGGGAATTTGGCAGGATGGAACTGCCTGTTGTTGCGAACCTTAGAAATTCCAATGTCGGTATAGTGGGCGAAAAAGCGGAAGTGCAGGAAGAGCTCCTGAATATCGTTGCGCAGCTTACTTTTTTCCAAAGCTACAGGGACCTACAGCTTATCTTTATCTATGGTCAGGAATCTGCGGAAAAATTCGATGCTTTACGCTGGTATCCCCACACCCATATAGAAGCACTGAACGTAAGCGGAATGATAAATTCCGGAAGGGCGGCGGAGCAGGTGCTTGGGAGCCTCCATCGTATACTTAAGGACAGGAAAAACAGGCTTGAAGAGGAAAAAAGAGAGAGGATGTTTCTGCCCTATTATATATTTGTCGTTGACGAGACGAAATTTATTGCAAACCATTCCATCATGGAATATCTTGAAAAAAGTGACAGGAGACTTGGTTTTTCCGTAATTTACACAGACAGCGAGGCGGGAAATCTGCCTGAGAGTGTGAGGACGGTTGTAAAGGTTAAGAAGAACAACAGGGGAAGGCTTGTCATTCTCGACGGTAAGGAGAAGGACAGCAGGCTCAGAACCGAGAGCATGGAAAATATCGATTTCGAATGGATGTCGAGAAACCTTTCCGCGATAAATCATGTTCCGGGCATAACTTCGTCTATACCCGATGCTGTAACCTTCTTCGGAATGTATAATGTAAAGAAGCCCGAAGAACTTGACATAGAGACGCGCTGGAGAAAAAGCGATTCGGCGAAATCACTCGCAGTTCCGCTGGGATACAGGGAAGCCGGTGATATAGTCTATCTTAATCTTCATGAAAAAGCGCATGGTCCGCATGGACTTGTGGCGGGTACAACAGGCTCAGGTAAGTCGGAAATCATACAGTCCTACATCATGTCCCTTGCGGTCAATTTCAGTCCCTATGAGGTGGCATTTCTTCTTATCGACTACAAGGGCGGAGGAATGGCAGGACTTTTTAAAAAGCTTCCGCACCTTTTGGGAACTATCACGAACCTTGACGGTACACAGAGCATGAGGGCGATGACTTCCATAAAGGCTGAGCTTGCCAGAAGGCAGAGGGTTTTCTCGAAGTATGACGTAAATCATATAAATGCTTATAACAGACTCTTTAAGTTGAACGAGGCGGAGGAGCCGATGCCGCATCTATTTATCATAAGTGACGAGTTTGCGGAGCTGAAAAAAGAGCAGCCTGATTTTATGAAGGAGCTTGTATCGGCAGCCAGAATCGGACGAAGCCTCGGTGTACACCTGGTACTTGCGACACAGAAGCCGTCAGGTGTTGTTGACGACCAGATCTGGACGAACTCGAAATTTAAGCTTGCGCTGATGGTTCAAAACGAGCAGGACTCGAAGGAAATCCTGAAAACGCCTGATGCGGCTTATATCACGAAGCCCGGACGGGCATATCTGCAGGTTGGAAACAACGAGATCTATGAACTTTTCCAGTCGGCATGGTCGGGCGCACCTTTCAGTAAGGATGAGGAAGAGAAGAAAAATGATAACAGGGTTTATCTTATAAATTCATTAGGACAGGGGCAGCTCATAAATCCGGATCTCAGCAGGGATGAAGGTTCTGAGACGGGCAGGGTGCTTACGGAGCTCGATGCGACGGTTGAATATATCAATGAACTTTATGCCGCAAAGGAGCATTTAGAGATAAAAAAGCCATGGCTTCCGCCGCTTGAAAACCAGATTGTGAGTCCGGAGAAAACAGAAGCTGCCGGCGGAAATGCAGTGAATCTTCTTGCAGAACTTGGACTTGCGGATATACCCGAAGAGCAGACACAGATCTCCTACAGGATACAGCTGGAAAAGGAGGGAAATATAGTTTATTTCGCGGCAGCGGGATACGGAAAGACAGTATTTCTCACAACGCTTATTCTCTCACTTGCAATGAAAAACAGCCCGGAGCTTTTGAACTTCTATATTCTTGACTTTGGAAACAGCGGACTTATAACCCTCAACGCTCTGCATCATACCTCTGATTATATTGTTTCGGATGATAAGGAGAGAATGCAGAAATTTGTAAAAATCATAAATGATACGATGCTTGAGAGGAAAAAGCTCTTTGCTGAAAAGCTGGTTCAGAATTTCGAGGTTTACAATCAGACTTCGGAGAAAAAAATGAAGGCTATCGTGATAGTCATTGATAACTTTGATGCGTCGAAGGAGCTGGAGGGCTTCGAGCAGTTCACACAGAAGGTGCTGCGTGACGGACTCGGTCTCGGAATCTATCTTGCTGCGAGTGCGGGCGGAAGCAATGCCATGAAGTATTCCACCTTTAACGCCTTCAGAAATAAGATAGCCGCGTATCTCTATGATGAGTCGGAAGTAAGGACAATCGTTGGAAGAAGTGATTACAGGTCGTCCGAGATAAAGGGAAGATGCCTTGTGAAGCTTGGAAGAAGGATCTGTATGATGCAGGTATATTCGATGAGCGATTGTGAGACTGAGTCAGGCTACAATGAGAAAATTATTGAGAGGGTAAAGGAGATTAACGAAATTTATCCTGACATAAAGGCGCCGCGAATACCTGTACTTCCTGAGAACCTTGACGTCACAGACCTGCTTGAAAACTATGAAAGTCCTGAGGGAATACTGCCGCTTGGTCTTGATACGAGCGATGTTGTATCCTGTGGCCCTGACAGGTCGATGACACCTTTCGCTATCGTGGGAGACAGCGGAAAAGGCAAAACTAACGTGCTGCATCTGATTTTGTCGGAAATCGACAGAAGTTCGAGGGTTTATATCTTTGACTCCAAGAGTCTTGAACTCTACAAATACAAGGATCGGGAAAACGTTCAGTATATAGACAGTGCGGAGGCGGTTCAGGAATTCGTCGATACACTGGAGGAAGAAGTGGCGAAGCGCAGTGCCCTTATAATGGAAAGGGTTCGCGAAAATCCAGGAATAGTTCCGAGAAAGCTTGCAGTTGAGCTTGAAGGCTTATATATAATAATCGATGACTTTGACAACTTTGCAGAACTGACAAAAAAAGAAGCAAACAGGTTGTCAAAGCTTCTTCCGGAAGCCGACGGCTGCGGCATAATGACGATCTTTACAGTCGGAGCAAACCGTCTGAAGGGCTTTGATCCGGTAAGCCAGTATGCAAAGGCTGCCTCTGACGGACTGCTCCTTTCGGGCGGAGGAACTACGGCACTCTTCCAGAGTGTAAGTATGAGAGCTCTTCCGGAATTTGGAGAGGGCTTACTCATGCACAACGGCTCATTCCGTCGCCTGAAAATTGCAAAGGCGGAATAAAAGAAATTCAAAAGTTTTATTTTGGTTTACATAATTCGTGGAAATGGGTATGACCTCTTCAAGCGCATAAAATCGGGCTTTAGGAGGGCTTGTGTAAGAGTAAAAATTCGGATTTTTTTGAAAACGCGGGAAAATTGCAAAAAGATTTGCTAAAATCATTGAAAATGCCCCGGTGAGAGTTTAACATAGATAGAGCAAGCCTGATGAAACTTTTTGGAGGATAAGGATAAATGGGTCTTATGCTTTTTCCTGATCTGATCAGGAGAGAGGCTGCGAGCTCTACAGCTGAGCTTGAGGCAGACAATAAAGGATATATAAGGGCTCTGACCGCGATAGAAGAATTTTTGAATGAAGACAGGCTGCAGGGTGTCGGATGGGACGCGATGCGCAGGCGTTTTTCCGGACACAGAGAGGTCATTAAAGAGCTGCTTATAGCAAACAAGGCAATGATAGATGCTAACGAAAAGCTTAGCAATGCGGTTGGTGAGGAAATTCTTATAGAGGATGACCTTAGAGCCGGGATCAGCTGCCTTGAAAATATAAATAATTCCTTGCGGGCGATGGTTGCCGTATTCGGAGCTGCAATGCTCAGTTCCCCGCTTTATGCAGGATATTATCAGCTGCTTATGGAGGAGTATGAGGATAATATCAGTATAAACTTAAAAAATATAGCATTGCTCGAAGGGAAGATAGAAAAGCTCTATCGAATCGAGGCTGAGACTGCGAACCTTTATGACAGGGCAGACAGCCTTTATGATAATATCAATTCTGCAATTGCGGCAATCAGAGTTGATATGGAAGACGGTCCTGTGGCTTACATAAGGGAAGATGGAACGATTATAGGGGACGTAGGCTATGAGACCGAAGGAGTAAATGATCTTAAAGGCTTTCCGGAGGAAGCCGGAGTCGTTGCGGGAGCTGCCATTGGGGTAATGCTTGAAATGGCAGAGGAATTTAAGCTCTAAAGGTTGTTTACAATAAAAACAAAAGGAGAGTTGTATAGCATGATTTATTTGATCAGAATAATCATATTATGCCGGGCTCCCATAGTGGAGGGCATGAATTTCTTATTCAGGATTGTAAATCGTATCAGAAATGGAGTAAGCGGTCTTTCAAGGAAAGCGCTTAAGGGGACAATTTAAGGAACTGTTCATAAATAAGTTGAGCAATTTTCACAAGTAAATGGTCAAGTTATTTTGTAACAGTTCATAAGGGTTTTTATGAACCCGAAAGAGGTATGAAAAAGGATAAGTATAAAAGCCACGCAGGTCTTGCGTGGCTTTTTTTGCATAAAAATCGGAAAATTATAAACAAGTATGAATAAAAATACACTTTGGAAAAATATTATTTTTGTTTTTCGTAAAAAAATAGGACAAAAAATTATATTGTTCAATTTAATTTTGTTCACGTTCAGATAGAATTATAACAAAGGAGCGGATATTTCTAAACGGAGGTAACAGAAAATGAAAAGGAAGAGAGCGGTGGCGCTTTTACTGGCATCATCACTTGTAATGAGCAGTCTTCCGGCTGTTCATGCTCAGACATTGAGTGAGAATGATACGGAAGAGGAAGCGGGTTCAAGCAGCAACCAATTAACTACACAGTCAGATAAGGAAAAGTATGCTATAAGGAAACTAATAGCTGATGAAGGAAAGGAACCCGAAGTACAATACTCCGGGTTCCTTTCTCTTTATGATGACTGCGATTGAAACATTTCAGTCTATTTCCATTTCAATGACCGCACCGGTTACGTCTAATCACGAATTTCAATACTTAATTCCGATTTTGTGCGTATATCAACTTATATGAGTTCCGATTTTATGTATATTATTAAAATATAGAGTTCCGATTTTGTGTAAAAATGTTGACAATAACCGTAAATTAGGGATACTATAAAAAATGAACATAAGGAATTGTTCCTAATGAACAGTTCCGAAGCAGGGGTGTATAAATAGATATGTTAAAAAGAAAAGCATACAGTGAATTACTAAACTGGAAAAAGCAAAGGAAAGAGAATCAATTAAAAAAATGCCTGCTTATAAAAGGAGCAAGACAGGTTGGCAAGTCGTATATAGTCAAAGAATTTGGCAATAATGAGTACGAATCATTTATTAATATTGATTTTTTCAGGCAAAAACAATTAAAGCAGATATTTGAAGGTGAATTATCAGCTTCTGAAATATACAAGCGTATGACCGCAAATATTCCGGGAATAAAATTGATTCCGGGAAATACACTTATTTTCCTGGATGAAATTCAGTGTTGTGGAAATGCCCGAACAGCTTTGAAATTCCTTGCAGAAGAGATGAAGTTTGACGTTATTGCATCGGGTTCATTACTCGGACTTTCGTATGGTCAGGATGACGGTGATGAAGTTGAAGAACCGACATCATTACCTGTTGGCTATGAAACTCAGATAATAATGTATTCACTGGATTTTGAAGAGTTTTTATGGGCTTATGGATATGATGAAGCTGTTATAGAAGATATAAAACAATACTTTGGAGCTGACAAGCAGATACCTGTAAGCGTCCATGATAAATTCGAAGAATTATTTAGAGAATATATGGTAGTAGGTGGTATGCCGGAGGTTGTTGAAGATTTTGCTGAAAATAAGGATTTTGGCCGGGTGATGGAAATACAGCAAAACATTATCAGCTTATATCAGGATGATATTTCTAAACATGCAAAGGGCAGAGAAAAGAAGCTTGTAAGAATGTGTTATGATGCTGTACCAAGACAACTTGCCAAGGTGCTCAAAAAGTTCCAGTATTCAACTGTTGAAAAAGGGCAAACCAGCAGAAAGTTTGGTGGAAGCGTCAAGTGGCTCAAGGATTCATGCCTGGTGAATGCCTGTTATAATGTTTCAGAACCTTATATCCCTTTGATGGCCAACGAAAAGGTTGAACAGTTTAAACTGTACATTAACGATACAGGACTTTTAACCTGTATGTATGGTTTTGAAACAAAAAGAGCTATTCTGAATAATACCATCAAGGGTAACGCCAGAGGCGGAATATATGAAAATATAATTTCGGAATGCCTGGTAAAAAGGGGATATACATTGCATTATTATAAACCTGATGATGACCATGAACTTGAATTTTTAATTGAGAAGGAAGGGGAAGTTGTACCAATTGAAGTAAAAGCCGGTAATACCGCTTCTGCATCATTGAATAATTTCATAAATGATTTTTCTCCGGGTAAGGCATATAAGCTGATTGCAAACAGAAATGGTCTGTCCGGTGTGAAGGAAACCCTGCCGCATTATTTTGTTTTGTTTATCTAAGGAACTGTAGATATAGCAAACGTCAAAAGTTTTTTCGTTTTGACGTTTGCTGCGCCGGATTTTAGCCGCTGAAAGCGGCATATTACCTTGTAAAATCC
>CAJOPI010000399.1 GCA_905236275.1 uncultured Lachnospiraceae bacterium
CACGAGAATGCGAATATGGGGGAGGATTGTGGGAGTGCGAAGCACGAAACAATCCGTAGGAATCATTTTGCACTATAGTCATTTATCCACAAAAATTGTGGATAAGTCTGTGGATAGCTATGTGGATGTTCAATTGACATAAATTATGAACAGATTCTTAATACCTTGCCTGTTTTCAAAAATCCATCATTCGCAGAATACACTTTTTTCACATTTTAGTCACCTCGTTTTCTAATAGATTCGTTAAAGTAGCTTAAAACAGGTTATTTTTATTTTGATTTATTTGAGAGGGATTTCCTATGAGCGATTTTTTATATTATTTTATGAAGAAACACAGGATACGAATCGTATTCGCAATGGTTCTGGTTGTTGTCAGTTTCATTATTCCTATAGAGGTTTATCCGGCAAACGGACTGACAGGAACGAGGATTTATATCAGCAATTCGAATTCGAGCATAAGCATAAATTCGGGCGGTAGCTACATACTGAACGGTTCCGCGGAAGAGGGCTCCGTCACTGTTGATGCCGGAAGCGATGCCAACGTCGAGCTGATATTCAACGGCATAGAGCTTTCGAGCAGTGAATCTGCTCCCATCTATATAAAGAGTGCCATGAACGTCACAATTACCTTAGTCGAAGGCACAGAAAACTACATATATGATAAGAGGTCTGAAAAATCCGACGAAACTGCAACCGCAGCCATTTTCTCCAAGTCGGACCTTACCATTACAGGAAGCGGAAGCCTTACCATAGATGCTCAGATGAATGATGCCATCAAGTCGAAGGACAGTCTTGTCATAAGCTCCGGCACGATTTCCGTTAATTCCATCGACGACGGACTTATCGGAAGGGATAGTCTGGAGATAGACGGTGGTGAGATTTATATAAATGCCGGCGGCGATGCACTGAAAACAACGAATGATGATGACAGTAAGTCGGGAACCTTCATAATGAACGGCGGAAGCGTTACGGCAATCGCAGGCAACAAGGGAATTGCCTCGATTTATTCAGTCGAGATCAACGACGGCGAGCTCACGATTGATGCCTCCAACGAAGGTATAGAAGGACAGTATATCACTATTAACGATGGTGTACTCGACATTACAGCCAAAGACGACGGAATCAATGTCTCCGAAAAGAGCAGTTCTTCTGACGAGGAAGGCTCAGGAGAAGACGAAAAATCCGGTCCCCCCGAAGGATTTTCTCCGGATTCCATAAGCTTTAACGAAATCGGAGAAGGTCTTTCAGGAAACAATGCCCGCGGCGGACGCGGCGGCATGAGAATGGGAGGCGGTATGGGAATGGGAGGCGGAATGCCCGGTGGCGGCGGTATGCCCGGCGGTGGTATGGGCGGAGAGTTTGAAACCATCGACGGCTACCTCACCATAAACGGCGGAACAATCCATGTAAACGCTTCCGGCGACGGTCTCGACTCTAACGGAAATATTTACATCACCGGCGGATATACTTACGTATCAGGTTCTACAAACGGAGGAAATGCCGCTCTTGATTATAACGGAGAATGTGAGATGACCGGCGGTGTCCTGATACTTTCAGGAATGAGCGGAATGGCACAGAATGTCTCAGAGGACTCTTCAACCGTAACCATGCTTTCGGCTGAGATATCAGAAGGACTTGAAGCAGGCGATACTGTAGAGATAGTTGACGGGGACGGAAACAGCTTATACAGCTTTGAAATTGCAAAGGAATGCAGTTACCTGCAGGCTGCAGTTCCGGAGTTCAGTGAAGACGGAGATTATTATTTTCTCGTGAAAGGAACAAAATATGAAGCAGAGATTTCTAGCGGTTTTGCCGGCTTTTGAACCGGATGAGGCACTTGTAGAATTAACTGAAGAACTTTCAGAATCAGGAGTTGAGGTCATTGTTGTAAATGACGGAAGCTCCGGGGAATATAAAAATATCTTCCGCGCTGCGGCATTATACGCAACAGTTCTTTCCTATCCCGAAAATCATGGCAAAGGATATGCCTTGAAATTTGCCTTCAGGCATATCCTGAAGCATTACAGCTATCCCCTGACAGTTGTAACTGCCGATGCCGACGGGCAGCACAGCCTCAAGGATATAGAAAGAGTTCTTATAAAAGCCTCCGTACAGAATAAAAGTCTCATTATCGGCAGCAGGACTATGAATAAAACCGCTCCCTTCCGAAGCCGTTTCGGGAACGGACTTACCCGTATGGTCTTCAGGCTCTGCACAGGGCAGAAGGTTTATGATACGCAAAGCGGGCTCCGCGCCTTCAGCTCGTCAATGCTCCCCTTTATGCTTGACATTGACGGCGACCGCTACGAGTACGAAATGAATGTACTCTTAGCCTGCGCAAAAAATTCCGTAAAAATCCACGAACTCCCGATAGAAACGATTTACCGTCCGGGGAATTCCTCCTCTCACTTCAATCCGTTGAGGGACTCCTATCTAATTTATAAAGAGATTATACTCTTTACGGCATCCTCTTTTCTGTCCTTCCTTTTGGATTTCGGATTGTATTCGCTTTTTTGCCTGATTTTTAACGCTCTGCCCGCCTCGCTCAACGTAAGCATTGCGAATATAAGCGCAAGGATAACAAGCTCTACGTTTAATTTCAATATCAACAGAAGGATTGTTTTTAAAAGCAGTTCCTCTGTTTTGAACTCAGCACTTAAATACTTTATCCTTGCTGCTGCGATAATGCTCGCGAATACTTTCCTCCTGAATGCCCTTGTGGACTTCTTCCTGCTAAACCGTTTTCTTGCAAAGCTTATCTGTGAACTCGTATTTTTCCTTATAAGCTGGTTTATGCAGCATTTTCTTATCTTTCCAAAAGAAGCCGGACATTCGAAAACGGAGGTGGTATCTTGAAAAAAAATATTGGGATAAAAATTTTTAATCTAAGCTGGG
>CAJOPI010000400.1 GCA_905236275.1 uncultured Lachnospiraceae bacterium
GCGCAAGCGACGAACAGCTTGACTGTCCTTTCGTTTTTGCTTCGGCAAAGGAAGGCATAGCTTCTCTCGATCCTGATATCAAGGGCACAGACATGAAGCCTCTCTTTGACACTATTGTTGACTATATTCCTGCTCCCAAGGGAGATGCCGAGGGAAATCTTCAGGTTCTCATCAGTACCATAGATTACAATGAATATGTCGGACGAATCGGTGTCGGTAAGGTTGACAACGGTACCATCAAGGTTAATCAGGATGCGATTATTGTCAACCATCATGATCCTTCACGTGTTGAAAAGGTAAAGATAAGCAAGCTTTATGAATATGAAGGTTTAAGCAAGATTGACGTAAAGGAAGCCGAAATCGGGGCAATCGTTGCCATTTCCGGTATTGCGGACCTAAAGATCGGTGATACCGTATGCGGTGTTGAATCTCCGGAAGCTATTCCCTTCCAGAAGATTTCCGATCCTACCATTTCCATGAATTTCATGGTAAACGATTCCCCTCTTGCCGGTCAGGAGGGCAAGTTCGTGACAAGCCGCCACCTAAAGGACAGACTCTATAAAGAGCTTAATACCGACGTATCACTTCGTGTTGAGGAAACCGACTCCACTGATACCTTTAAGGTTTCGGGACGAGGAGAGCTTCACCTTTCCGTACTTATCGAGGAAATGCGTCGTGAGGGCTACGAGTTTGCGGTAAGCAAGGCTGAGGTTATCTTCCAGAAGGACGAAAACGGAAAGCTGACCGAGCCCATGGAGACAGCCTATGTTGATGTTCCCGATGAATTTTCAGGTGCCGTAATACAGGACCTTTCCCAGAGAAAAGGCGAACTCCTGAATATGGGTTCAATAGCAGGCGGATATACAAGGCTTGAATTCACCATACCTTCAAGAGGGCTAATAGGATTCAGAGGTCCTTTCATGACCGAGACAAAGGGTAATGGTATCATCAATACCACCTTCAGCGGTTATGGTCCTTACAAGGGAGACCTTTCCTATAGAAAAACGGGCTCGCTCATTGCTTTCGAGGCTGGCGAGGCCGTAACTTACGGTCTTTTCAACGCTCAGGAACGCGGAAGCCTCTTTATCGGTCCCGGCGCAAAGGTTTATTCAGGAATGGTTATAGGCTCGAATCCCCGTTCCGAAGATATCGAATTGAATGTCTGCAAGACAAAGCACTTAACCAACACGCGTACTTCATCCTCTGATGAGGCCTTAAGGCTTGTGCCCCCTGTAGTTCTCTCACTTGAACAGGCACTTGATTTCATCGATGCAGATGAGCTCCTTGAGGTAACTCCCAAAACCTTAAGGATAAGAAAGCGTATACTTGATCCTCTTATGCGAAAGAGAGCCGGTATAAGCGCCAAAGCAAAAACACAGAATAATTAAGAAAGAAATATTCGTCAAAAATGAAGAGAAATCAATATCCGGACAGGATAAAAAACTTAATAGAAACCTGCGGTAAAGATCGCTTTTCCGATCCGGACAACGTTATAGAATCTTCAGAAGAAATCAGGGCTTTCGCCTCTGAGAACAATGATAACTCACTTTCAGGCTATGCTGATTTTTTTACTGCCGATGCTTTTTTTACAAAATACAATTCGGCGGAATGTATGAAGCATCTGAAAACAGCCATGAAAAAGCTCTACGAGGCAGGTGAATGGCAGCAGTTGGGAGAATGCTACAATCTTTTTGGCGTACTTGCCGAACAGCATGGTATCTTTTCCGCTGCCATTGACAGCTATTCCGAAGCTATCAGTTTATGCCACAGACATGACCTCACACTTCTCGGTGCAAAGGTTTATGCCAATTATTCCAATCTTCTCCTGAAAAACGGAGACAGTGAGAATGCCCTGAAAGCACTCCTTGCCTGCTTTGAATATTCGGAAAGGCTTGGAGAAAATGAAGCGTATGCCTATCTTCGCCTACGCATACGTGTCAATCTCGCAAAGCTCTACGTAAATTTGGGAAAGAAAGAATATGCGGAACGCGAAATTGACAGGATTGAGGGTTTATATATTGAGAATGCAGGCTTATCCAAAGAAATTGATTATTATTATCTTAAGCTTATTTATTCCGATCTCGCGGGAAATTCCGACGATAAGCAGACTGCTCTGAAAGAGCTTATTGAAGCCTTTCTTTCATGCCGTTATAAGGTTGATTATCTTGATGAATGTCTTGATATGCTTGAATATTTTAAGCAGAAGGGGCTTTACGATCTCATGAAGGTTGTTCTCCCTGCTTTTAAGAAGGTAGCTAAATCAAACGATTTCCTGAATGCACAGATTGCCATATCCGATTACCGGATAGAACTCCTTCAGCATGAAGGACGCTGGGGTTCCCTGCTTGAAGAATACAGGCACTACCGAGAGCTTTCCATAAGGCATAAAAAACAGCTTTCGGCTTTTCTCCGCCTTCGTTCTGACATAAGGCGGCTTTCGGAGCAATACAGGGACAGCACCGTTCCCTTCGAAGGCATGAACGACAGCAAAATGGCCGGCAGTGAATCACTGATGATCATTTTCTGATCGCCTTTTTAGTCATTAGGTCTCATCCAGA
>CAJOPI010000401.1 GCA_905236275.1 uncultured Lachnospiraceae bacterium
CGAGCTATTGCGAACCTTGCTCATATTGGTATGGGTCTCATCCGCCGTAGCCAGCATCTTTTCAATAATTTCATCAAAAGAAGCCGTAATGGAACGGACGTTATCGAACTGCTCCCTGAAATTATCGACAGAGTCGTTCATTTCCTGAGTCTTTTCATTTACCGCATTGAAAGAGGTTCTTATTGCCTTCAGTTCATCAGAAGTTGCAACTTCCTCTTCCTGAAGTTTTTTCTTCTGTTCTCCTACATAATTACCAAAAGAGCGCAGGCACGCAAGATCTTCCTTAAAAGAATGCTCCTTTGCCGCATTCGGCTCCTTCTTAACGGTTTCAGACGTTTCAACTGCTTTCCTAAATCCAAACATATTTCCTAACCCCCTCAATCAAATACAGCACAAACCATTGTCTGATTTACATGCTGATTGTTAAACTGCTCACCACCGCCGATATTTCCGATGTGATTTCCTAACGTCGCCATATTGTTCAGGAAAGTATTGAAATAGTTTTCATTGTTAAAAAGTATATACCGGTAAATACAGTTACAGGATATAACGAGGTCAGGGTGAGGAAAATCACCGAGTATCGTCTCTCTTGTAACACGATTGATATCGTCATAATCAAGAAGCTGCAGGAAATATATGGTATCGTTCTCGTTTATACACTTGTAGTTTACAAGTGTGCCATTCGGCTTAAGCGTATGCTGGGACGAGATATAGATATTGTCCTCGACAGCCCTTCCAAGAGGATTCTTAAGCACGTTGTCAACAATCTTATCCTTGGTGATCCCGAGCTCAGAGGAATAAACCTCTGCCGCACTCTTATGGTCAAGCTCTATAAGCTCTTTATCCTTAGTATTGACCTTGGTTGCGATATGTGGATTATCATCCATCTTTCCATATATATTCTCTTTGTAAACTCGTACCTTTCCTTTCAGGTTTTTAACAAGGAGGTAAGCGCACGCATTTTCGTAAGCCTCGCCATTATAGGTAACCTGTCCTTTTACATTTGAGGGATAGCCTATTACCGTACCTCCTATAAGGGAAATCCCACTGTGTCCCAGCGCAATATCTATGGTACTTATAAGCCTTTCCTCATTATTTGTGCAGTACTCGATACAGACAGTATCTTCCCGTCCTGCCGAGATATCACGTACACTCTTCTGCAAATTGCCTATATCCGCTATCGGACAGGTTGCAAGATGCTTTATAACCCCTCCGACGCACTTTGCTTCCGACTCAAAAGCTGTAATTATCAAAATGGAATCAGAGCTGTCCTGATTGAAATAAGAAGTACCGCTCGTTCCGATGGTCTCTGCCTCAGGGAATTTCTCGCGGACGAGCCTTGAAGCCTCCGGAAGCATCTGATAATCAGACATTATTAAAATCCCCGCCGGATTTTTCATTCTTGCAGTAGCTTCATCAACTGCTGCCCTTACATCCTTATTTTTGCTCATTCCGACAATGCTCTGCATTCCTGTAACCTCCTCATAAATATAATGTTAGATCCAACAAAAAACGGGATTGCTCCACCCCATAGCAATCTCTTTTCAAGCATAGAAAACAGTTCCATACTAATTTTAGCACACAGAAAGGATTTCCATTGTGCTAAACATCAAACAATCAGGATTTTTGCGCATTTTTCTTGTTTAAAATTTAGGACAGCTCCCTGAACAGGTGCAGCATGAAAGATAAATATCTTCTGAAAAACTATCAGGGATGACACGTAACGATAAACTTGTCATCCCTTTTAATCTTTATGTCAATTGACTGATTTATCTCTCAAAATACAATCCGTCAACCTTTTCCAATAATTCCTCTATATGTTCCTTGCTGTGCCTGATTCTCGGCTCTGCATATTCATTATTCTTCAGGTCGGATATCTCGATCAGATACAGAAATCTGATCAAAGCCGCGAGGTGGATTTTATTTTGAATATCCATGATTTCATCATCGCTTCTGTCATCAAAATAGAGGTTTAGAACCCTTTTCCATATATATTCAGCCGTCTCACCGCTGATACCGAGAAAATTCATGGTATTATCAGGCTCATCCTCTTTGAAAATGCAATAGGTCATATAAAGACCCGAAAGGTCAAATATAGGATGACCTGTCGAAATCGTATCCATATCAATGAGCATAGGCTCGCCGTTTGTCATCATTACATTCTTCATCTGAAAATCGCCATGAACAAAATGGTCATCTGTAGGGAAAGCGGATAAATAGCCCTTCAAGGACGAATACTGTTCCTCTGTCAGATATTTTCTGACTGTATCCAAATAGCCTTCAAAGATTTCCGTCGAATACGGCAGACTGCCATGCTCCATTTCCGTAGCATGTACTTTTTTAAGAAAATCAACATAGGTCGTGACTGTTTCTTCTATTTTTTCAGGCTCCTCTATGATAATGTCATTAAATGTTTTTGCATCAAGCAGTTCAAATACCGAGCCATAGTTTTCACCGACCTTCACGAGATCAAATGAAATTGCCGTCGGAATCCCCCTTACGAATGCCTGCTTAGCCCTTAACTGCTCATTTTTTATCATCGGAATACTGTCAGGTGTATTATAAACCTTCACTATGGTATCCGAATCAATTCTATATACTGTGCCGTAAAAGCCCTTACCCACTATCCTGCAGCCGTCAACCGATATCCGTCTCAGTGCTCTGTTAACATCAAGTATCTCGGTAAATCCCGTCAGGGAAAAGGTCTCATAAAGATTGAGACTGACTTCGGTTATCTTAAAATTTACCCCGCTTTTCTTCAGCTGCAAAAACAACCTGAGACCGGCACTTGAAATATATTCAACCTTCTCCATATTTATTTCAACCGCCCGCTCCCCGCGGTCCCCTATTGATGCCTTTATTTCTTCAAGAAATGGCTGGGCACTGTTTGAGTCGATGCGTCCGCTCGGATAAAGAACAATAACTTTATCATTTTTTTCAATTTTCATTTTTCGGTCCCTTTCCAAAAATTATTTACGTAACATATTTATGATACAAAATGCTCTGTCACAGTTTTATCACACTGTGTCTTTAAGAACTTTTGAAAAAGGCAGGCCGTTCGAATCGGTCTGCCTTGTATACTTTATGATTTTGAAGCATAAAGGAAATAAATCGTTCCAAATACGTTCTGATAAACGCCTGTAACATTTGCCTTCTGCATATATGCCACATTATAGAAATAAATCGGAGACACTGCACCTGTATCCATAAGTAAATCCTCAGCCTTGTGCATCTTTGCTTCACGATCTGCAAAATCCGCATCAGCTTTGATTTCCTTTATAAGATCCATGTACTCTGTCCAGTCAGGTGCATAGTCAGTAGACTCAAATCCAAGTCTCGGATGATCGTTTCCGGAGTCATTTGTATTCGGAACAAACATCTCAAGCATATTGATGGGATCGTCATAGTCAGCTACCCAGCCGCCCCGGCAAACATCATAATTACCATTGTTTCTGTCATTTATAAAGGTCTGCCAGTCCTCAGTCTGGATATCCATTGTAACACCGATCTGTGCAAAATCCTGCTGAAGCTGCTGTGAAACCGCAAGATGCAGTGTTGTATCGTTTGTAAGATAGTTAAGGTGAATAGGTGTTGATGACGAGAGCATATTGTTGTCATCGAACTCATATCCTGCTTCCTTCAAAAGCTCTACTGCCTTATCAATATTTACCTCAAGAGGGAAATATCCTGTTGAAGCTTCATCGGGATACTTATAATCACCATCATTTGTCCTGAAAATACCGCCATTACCATCACTCATTGCATCGGGAATGAAGGTATTTGCAGGCAGCTGCTCTGTCTGTGCGATATTGTCAACAACGGTCTGCCTGTCAATAAGGTATCCGAGAGCCTTTCTCATGTTAGATGCCTGCTCAGGAGTCTTTCCTTCAAAAATGGAACTGTTTACGTTAAATGTTACATAATAGGTTCCAATCTGAGGATCAACATGGAACTCTTCATTTCCCTTAAGATTTGCAAGCTCATCATTCGGAAGCGGATAAACATAGTCGATATCTCCCGCATTGTAAGCTGCAAGCTTCGCCGAGTCATCAGCAGAAAGCATATAGTCAAGCTCTTCAAGCTTTACGTTGTCAGCATCGTAGAAATAAGGATTCTTCACATAGCGCATCGACTCATTATGATTCCACTCTGCAAGTGTAAAGGCGCCGTTCGAAACAAAGCCTGCTTCCGAGCACCATGAACCCGGATTTGTCTGCCAGTCCGAAGCTGATTCTACTGCTTCCTGCTTAACCGGCATAAATACAGGGAATGCAAGAAGATTCATAAAATAAGGACAGGGAGCTGCAAGCTTACAGCTGATAGTCTTACCATCATCGCTCGCCTTTACATCTATCTCATCATTTGCGTCCTTGGCAAATACATCCATAAGATATGCGTAGTCTGCTGCTGTCTCGGGATTTGCAGCCCTCTTCCATGCATACTCGAAATCTTTGGCTGTAAGGTCTGAACCATCACTCCACTTAAGGTCATCTTTCAGAGTGAAGGTGTACTCAAGTCCGTCCTCACTTGCCTGCATATCAGCAGCAAGTGCCGGAACTACTTCACCAGCTTCATCATAGGTGTAGAGACCCACAAATGAATTTACTGCAAGTGCAGCACCGTCTACAGTCGCATTCAGCGCAGGATCAAGATGATCAGGCTCACTTGCGATACATACGCTGAGCTTTGCGTCAGCACTTACATTTGATGCGCTCTCACTTGCCGTCGATGCATTTCCTGATGAACCGCAGCCGCTAAGCAGGCTCATCGTCATTGCACCTGTGAGAACCAATGCAATTAACTTCTTCATAATTCTTTTTTACCTCCTTGAAAAAACCTCATCATTTCTATTCATAACCCCCGTTAGGAACTGTTCATAAATAACTTCACATATGAACAAGCCAAATGTGAAGATTTATTTATGAACAGGTTCTTAGGGTAATTATCATTATTTATTCCAGCAGGCTACCCTGTGTCCGTTTCCGCGGTCTGTAAGTGACGGGCACTCTGCTGCACACTTCTCGCTTGCATATTGGCATCTTGTTCTGAAAGGACATCCCGTCGGCATATTAAGCGGGCTCGGTACATCACCTTCAAGAACTATTCTCTGATTCTCCTTCGCCTTGATCGGGTCAGGTATCGGAACTGCCGAAAGCAGTGACAATGTGTAAGGGTGGATGGGCGATTCGTTGAGCTCGTCAGCATCGGCAATCTCCACGATCTTTCCAAGATACATAACCGCTATCCTGTCGGAAATATGATGAACAACCAGAAGATCATGTGCTATGAAAAGGTAAGCCACGCCCAGCTTTTCCCGAAGTTCCTCAAACATATTTATAACCTGTGCCTGTATTGACACATCGAGTGCCGACACCGGCTCATCACAGACTATAAAGCTCGGATTTACCGCAAGTGCTCTTGCAATACCGATTCTCTGTCTCTGTCCGCCGGAAAACTCATGCACATATCTTGTCGCATGCTCTGCATTGAGACCGACAAGCTCCATTATCGAAAGAATTTTATCCCTGCGCTCTGATTTCGCGGAATAAAGCTTATGCACATCCAGCGGCTCGCCTATTATATCCTCGACAGTCATTCTCGGATCAAGAGATGAGTAGGGATCCTGAAATACCATCTGCATCTTCTTTCTGAGAGGAGTGATATTCTTCCCGGTAACAAGTTCCCCTTCAAATCTTACCTCACCGCTTGTCGGCGTATACAATCTCAGAAGCGACCTTCCGACTGTCGTTTTTCCGCAGCCGGACTCTCCTACAAGACCAAGGGTTTCTCCCTTTTTTATATCGAAGCTGACTCCATCTACAGCCTTCAGCGTCTGATGTCCGAAAAAGCCTGACGAGATTTTAAAATGCTGTTTTAAGTCCTTTACTTCTGCAAGGTATTTATTATCTTCACTCATTTACTGCTAACTTTCCTTCCTTTTCAAGCTGGCGCATCACATTGAGCCAGCAAGAAGCATAATGTCCGTCAGGCATCTCCATTTCATAAGGAACCTCATCAATGCAGATTTTAAGCGCATTATCACATCTGGAACAAAAAGCGCAGCCCTTTGGCATATTCAAAAGGTTTATAGGATTTCCCGCAATGGGAACAAGTTTCTGTCCCATATTGTCAACGTTTGGTATCGAACGGAGAAGCCCCTTTGTATATTCATGACAGGGTCTGTAGAAAATATCCTCTGCCGTTCCCCTTTCGCAGACACGTCCGCCATACATAACGATTATCTCATCGCACATGGAAGCTATTACTCCAAGGTCATGTGTGACGAGAATTATCGCCATACCCATCTTCTTCTGAAGGTCCTGAAGAAGCTCGAGTATCTGTGCCTGAATGGTAACGTCAAGCGCAGTCGTGGGCTCGTCCGCGATAAGTATGTCAGGTTCTGAAGCAAGTGCCATTGCTATCATCACCCTCTGCCTCATTCCGCCGGAATGCTCAAAAGGGTACTGCTTAAGACGCTTCTCAGGCTCATTTATACCAACAAGCTTAAGGAGCTCGATAGCACGCTTCTTTGCTTCCTCCTTATTCTTATCCGTATGCAGGGTTATTGCTTCCATAAGCTGATGTCCTATGGTAAATACCGGATTAAGACTTGTCATTGGGTCCTGGAAGATTATACTGCAACATTTCCCCCTGAAGCCCTGCATTTCTTT
Source organism: uncultured Lachnospiraceae bacterium (assembly GCA_905236275.1). Taxonomy (GTDB): domain Bacteria; phylum Bacillota; class Clostridia; order Lachnospirales; family Lachnospiraceae; genus NK4A144. The sequence continues at coordinate 6,672 of CAJOPI010000401.1, forward strand.
CTTGCTGTAATCAAGCAAATTCTTACCCTTGTAAAGGATTTCTCCCTCTACAACGCGTCCTGTATCCGCAAGTATCTGCATTATAGAATAGGCAGTCACGCTCTTTCCCGAACCGGATTCCCCTACAACACCGAGTATCTTACCTTTTTGAAGGTTAAAGGATACCCCGTTTACGGATTTTACTTCACCCTTATCGGTAAAGAAAGACGTATGAAGATTTTTCACCTGAAGAACAAGATTCTCTTCGTTATGCCTGACCTTTTCTTCAATCTTATTTTTATTTATATCCATCAGTTTGTTTTCCTTATCAATATCTTCAATATCTACATCTGTATCTTCACTCTGTATTTCTTCCTTTATTTCTTAAGCTTCGGGTCGAAAGCATCCCTGAGTCCGTCACCGAGCAGGTTAAATGCAAGTACGACAAGGCATATCATGACTGCCGGAAGCACAAGCTTCAAAGGATTTGACTGCATTCCCTGTCTTGCAGAATTTGCAAGGCTTCCAAGCGAAGGCATGGGCAGTGCCACACCAAGTCCTAAGAATGACAGATAACTCTCCGTAAATATAGCCGAGGGAATCTGTAAAGCAGTTGCGATAATTATCACACTTATACAGTTCGGAAGAATATGCGTCCTGATAATATGTCCGGGCTTTGCACCTATCGAACGTGCGGCCAGAATATACTCATTTTCCTTTATTGAAAGGATTTCAGCACGCACCAGTCTCGCCATACCTACCCAGTAAAGAAGACCAAATACAATGAAAAGCGAAACCATATTTGTTCCGAGGTCACTTAAAAGCGGTACTGATGTAAGATCGAGTGTTTCTCTAAGTACTACCGAAAGAAGGATGATAACGAGAAGATCCGGCAGCGAGTAGATAATATCGACAATTCTCATCATTATGAGGTCGGTTTTCCCTCCTGCATAACCTGAAATCGATCCATAAAGGACACCGATCACAAGAACCACAAGGCTTGCAAATATTCCGACGAAAAGCGAAACTCTTGTCCCATATACCACTCTTATGAAATAGTCACGACTGAGTTCGTCAGTTCCCATGATATGAGGGAAAACCTTTCCGCCTTCAGCTATATATGCCTGCTCCATTGCGGAATATTCGAAAGGGGCGAGATTTTTTGCACCGGTATCACGCACGCCATTTACGGAAAGAATTTCCTCATAGCTGTACGGGACGATCATCGGAGCGAATATAATTAACAAAAGTATAAGGGCAAGTACGATGATACTTCCTACTGCGAGGGGATTTTTCATGAGCTTTCTCATACCGTCGCGGAAAAACGTGGTAGACTCACTCACTACCTCTGCCTGGCGTTTCTCTTCATCGGTTGCCTTAACAAATTTACTTAAATCAAGCTGTGTACTAAGCAGATTTTTCTTTGCTGTATCCATTCGCTTCCTAACTCCTTACTCAAATTTAATTCGCGGGTCAACCAACTTATATACAAGATCCGAAAGAAGGTTTACAAGAACCATAAGGATTGCAAGGAAAATTGTCGTACCCATAATCATCGTGTAGTCCCGGTTTGTAATAGAATCAACGAATTTCGAACCAAGACCTCCAATAGTGAAAATTGTCTCAACTACAAGGCTTCCCGTCATTATCGAAGCAGTCATCGGTCCCACATAAGTGATGACCGGAATGAGTGCATTCCTGAGCGCATGCTTGAAGATCATGCTGAACCATGATACACCCTTTGCCTTGGCAGTCCTTACGTAATCCTGACCAAGCACGTCAAGCATACTTGTTTTTGTAAGTCGTGTGATATAAGCCATCGGATAAAGCGAAAGTGCAATTACAGGAAGTACATAGCTCTGGTGTGACGTACTCCATACAGGTATCAGCTTAAGCTGAATGCAGAAAACCAGCAGTAAAAGTGATGCCATAACAAAGCTCGGAACCGCAGTTGCCAGCGTAGAGAAGAATACTATCAGTCTGTCCGGAAGCTTATTCCTGAAAAGTGCCGCCAGACTTCCCATCACAACACCTACCAGCAGTGCTATGAGCATTGCAAAAAATCCGATTCTCGCAGATACCGCAAAGGACTCTGAAATTGTCTGCCAGATATCCCTGCCTGTCTTTAATGAAACACCAAAATCTCCATGAAGAAGATTTCCCATATAAATAAAGAACTGCGTTCCCACAGGCTCATTCAGATGGAAGCGTTCCTCAAGAACCGCCTGAACTGCCGGGCTCGCCGCCTTTTCCTTGTTAAAAGGGCCTCCCGGGATAGCATTCATAGCAAAAAAGGTAATCGCGCAGATAATAAATATCGACACGATTGCCAATACCAGTCGTTTAATCGCATACTTAGCCACTTATAGTTTCCTCCTTCGACTCTATGCGGTGCAGCTTTTCTTTTGTCTCGTTAACACTTTAACGCGCTGAACCGATAAAAAAAGAAGTGAATGATGAATTCGCATCATTACACTCCTCGCAGATCTGTCATATATGAAATTTTGTAACTCATTCAGGGAACAGTCCATAAATCAATATCTTAAATATTATTTAGTTTTTTATCCGGAATTACATTTTCAAATATACACGTATTCAGGAATACATGTGTACTCACTGCGAACACTTGTCA
>CAJOPI010000402.1 GCA_905236275.1 uncultured Lachnospiraceae bacterium
AAAGGGGAACAATTTCGGCTGTCTCTATGCCCTGAAAAATTTCAAAAGCGAGATACTTTTCATTGCGAATCCCGACGTGGCTTTTGATAATGATACCGTATGCGCCCTGTCCTCGATTCTCCTGACTCATCCGGAGTACGGCGTGGCTGCTCCTTTAGTGCGTCAGGGCTACAATGTATGGAGACTTTCTTCTTTTATAGGAATTATCGAAAGTCTTTTCCTCGTCTGGTTCACCCTCGACAAAAAATTAATCCGAAAGATGATAGAGCACAATCGCAGTCAGCTGGTTCCCGTCGGAGTTGTTGAGGGCTCCTTTTTCGCAATTTCCGCTGATGCCTACAGGAAGGCAAGGGGCTTTGACGAGAGAACCTTCCTCTACGTGGAAGAAATCATCCTTGCCAAAAGGCTTAAAGCTGCTGGCTTCAGCGAAGGTGTCCTTAAGGATTTCCGCTATGACCACCTGCATTCGGCAAGCATAAAAAAAGAATATCATTCTTCAAAAGCAAAGGCTTTTCACAACTTTGTACGAAGCTTCAGGATTTACAATAAATACTATCTTCATACAAATTCCCTTCAGAATGCCGTTTTTGACGCTGCCTGCTTTTTAGGCTATATAGAGCGGGTAATCTATGATATCGTGATGAATTTCAAAAATTTCATCAAACGCCTGTAAGCTCTCTGATGCTTTTTACCATGTGCTCCCATGAAAAGCGCTCACTGTCAGCCCTGATATTTGCCTTGAAGTCAGTCCCGCTCTCTTTAAGGCTGTAGAAGCGTTTTATTGCCTCCGCCAGCAGATAAGAATCCGAGGGCTCACAGAGTATTCCCGTCTCCCCGTCTGTGACCACTTCTCCGAGTCCGCCAACCCTTGTTGCGATAACAGGCTTTTCGAAGCCAAAGGCAATCTGGGCGATTCCGCTCTGGGTTGCGTCAAGATAGGGCAACACCACAGCGTCCGCAGCCCTGAAATACTTCTCTACTTCCCTGTCCGGTGTATAGCCGTCATGGATTTCAATCTTCTCTTCTATCTGAAGCTCCTGCGCAAGAGTCTCATATTCTTCACGTTTTCCGCCAAAATCCCCGACTATAAGAAGCTTTATCTCCTTAAGCTCCTTCATTGCCTTCATAAGTATTTTCAAGCCCTTGTACTCTCTCACAAAACCAAAGAAGAGAAGGACTTTCCCGTCCGAGCTCTTTTCTTCCGCACTGTGGAAGTTGAAAGCACTGTAGGTCGGATGCATATTTACGGTATATTTCGCTTCAGGCATTATACTCAGTAGCTCAGCGGCCTCTTTTTCCGAGTGAAGGATAAAATAATCCCCCTTTTTCATTACAAGCTTTGTAAGTGCCCTGTCAAAAGGAAATCTCTCATGGGGAAATACATTATGACAGGTAAAAACTATCTTTGCTTTCAGGGCTCCTGCAAGAATAGCATAGCAGGGCGCGAAATAGGGATGCCACCACTGTATTATCACAAGCTCCGGCTTCATGGAATTTATTGCCCGCGCTGTCCTTAGGATATTAAAGGGATTTGCGGTATTCAGGATAAATTTTGTCCTGTCGAACTTAAAGCTGTCATTCTTGTAATCACGCTGCTCTTTTTTGAAGAGTATTTTCGGGTACTGCATCGAATAGGAAATAAGCTCTGTATCAAACTCCCTGCTCAAAGCCTTTGCAAGCAGCCCTGTATAATGTGCGATACCGCCCTTATAAGGATAGACGGGTCCGACCAGCGCTATCTTTTTCATCCTTCTTCCTTCCGTCTGATTATGTCGTATTTATCGGGAGTTTCGGAAAATTTCACGTATAATTTCTGCTTCGGATGAGGGGCGGACTCCATCTCCGCTCCATCCTCATTCCTTATGGATTCTACGCGCACAAAGGCATTGCGGTAGTCTGTCTTCATGATTTCCACCGTTTCACCTACGCTGAATTTATTTTTCTGATGAAGGACTGCTTCGCCCCTGTCATTTATTTCCTCTACCGCCCCTAAATAGGTGTATTCCGTCGAATAGGTATTATCGCTGTATATCTGCGATTCATAGGTCGGCTTTCCGAACCAGAAGCCTGTGCAGAATTCCCTTGTCGTGCATTTTTTTATCTCTTCCAGATACCAAGGGATATTTTCGCGGTATTTTTCCTCTGACTCATAAAAATCATCAAGGGCTCTTCTATAGGTTCTTGCCGCTGCTGCCACATAAAGAGCGGTCTTCATCCTGCCCTCTATCTTGAAGGAGTCTACTCCGGCATCTATAAGCTCCGGAATATGCTCTATCATGCAAAGGTCTTTCGAGTTGAATATAAACGTCCCTCTGTCGTTTTCTTCTATCGGAAGGTATACCCCCGGTCTTGAAGCCTCGACGACCGAATATTTCCAGCGGCAGGGATGCTTGCATTCCCCATGATTCGCATCATGGCCTGTGAAGTAGTTTGAAAGGAGGCATCTTCCCGAATAGGAGATACACATCGCGCCATGCACAAATGACTCTATTTCAAGGCTGTCGCCGATTTTCCCCCTGATCTCCTTTATTTCTTTGAGTGACAATTCGCGCGCCGATACTACTCTTGCCGCCCCCATCTTTTCCCAGAACTGAAAGGTTCTGTAGTTTGTATTATTTGCCTGGGTACTCACATGCAGATCTATCTCGGGGCAGATTTCTTTTGCAAGGCTGAACATTCCGGGGTCTGCCACTATCAGCGCGTCGGGCTTTATTTCTTTCAGTTCATGAAAATATCTTTCTGCTTCATCGAGGTCATCATTATGTGCGAGTATATTTGCGGTTACGTAGACTTTTGTTCCTCTCTCATGTGCAAATTTTATTCCCTCGCTCATTTCTTCCGCGGTAAAGTTTTTTGCTCCTGCGCGAAGTCCCATTGTCTCGCCGCCGATATATACCGCATCAGCACCATAAACAACTGCCGTCTTCAGTTCTTCTATCCCCTTTGACGGGATAAGTAATTCTGCTTTTCTCATTATTTTAAATCCTTATTTTTTTGAGACCAATCCATCAGAAAAACTTTTTGCCGCGCGAAGAGCGCGGACAAGAAAGTTTTTCTGTGGCTTGGTCTCCTAAACTTCTACTTACTCTATCAGGCTATTTTTATGGCTACAGTCACGCCGTCACCGATTGGTAATACTACTGTGGAGAAGCTTTCATCATGGGTTATTTTATGCAGGAACTCCCTCATTCTTTTGTGGATGGTCCTGTCGCGGCGCTCTACTACAAATTTTGATTCGAATATGTCTCCTTCCTGCAGGCAGTTGTCTGCAACCATAAGACCGTTAACTGCCAGTAGTCTGCCGGCTTCTTCGAGATAGTAGGGATACTGGGCTTTTGCCGCGTCGATGAATATCATATCGTAAGCGTCCTCAAGGTTCGGTAGTATGTCCTCGGCGTTGCCCTCCAAGAGTGTGATTTTACCCGAATAGCCCGATTTTTCTATGTTTTCTTTTGCTATCGGGATACGTTTTTCATAATTTTCTATAGTCGTTATCTTTGTATCCTTCGATGAATACTCAGCCATAAGAATAGACGAAAATCCCACTGCCGCGCCGATTTCAAGGATATTCAGCGGTTTGTGGACAGCAAGCAGGAATTTTATAAGTCGTTGTGTTTCCTTCTTTATAATGGGCACCCATGCTTCCTT
>CAJOPI010000403.1 GCA_905236275.1 uncultured Lachnospiraceae bacterium
TTTCTTTTACTGCGGAACAGAAGATAATTGATCCTACACCTGTGGGAGAATTCATAGAAGCTGCGAAAACTGTCTCCAAAGGTGCATATGTTCCGAGATTTATCGCCCCTGATATGAGCGTTTTGGTGGTCGATGACAATTCCATGAACCTTGAGGTCATAAGAGGTCTTTTGTCTGCCACCAAGATGCTGGTTGCAATGGCAAGTTCAGGAGAAGAGTGTCTTCATAAGCTGGAAGAATCCTCGTATGATATAGTGTTATTGGATCATATGATGCCCGGAATGGATGGCATTGAGACCCTGGCAAAAATCAGGGAAAAGGATAAAGAGCTGCCTGTTATAGCCCTCACTGCCAATTACATACCAAGCGGTGAAGACTACTATCAATCTAAAGGTTTTAACGGCTATCTGCCTAAACCTGTGGATGGTGAAAAACTGGAGAAAATGATACGCCGATTCCTTCCGGAAAGTGGTGTTATGGATATGGAGCCTTCGGAATATGCTGAGCCGGAGACAGAGCTTTCATCTGAATACGATTTCCTTAGGAACATTGCTGAAATCTCAGTGGAGAACGGAATAAAATATTGCGGAGGAGCTGACAGTTTTATTCATTCTCTTAAACTGTTTGCCGGGATTATTGATGATAATGTAAAAGAATTATCAGATGCTCTAACGAGAGAGGACATAGAATTTTATACTATAAAGGTTCATGCGCTGAAAAGTTCCGCCAGAATTATCGGAGCAGAAAAATTATCAGATGATGCGAAAAAAATGGAGGAAGCAGGCAAAAGAAATGATATAGTATATATAAATGAGAATAATGGCGACCTTTTGGATGAATATATAAGGTTCAAAGGATTATTATCTCCTCTGTACAAATCAGAAAGTGAAAATGAAGAAGATAAGGAACCAATACCTGAGGGCGAACTTGAAAGTGCCTATGAAGCCATAAAGGAGATGGCTCCCCAGATGGAGTATGAGGGAATAGAGATGGTGCTGGAGAGCCTTAGGAAGTATTCGCTTCCGGAAAAGGACAGGGAAGTTGTCATAAATATTGAAAAGGCGCTAAAAACTTTTGACTGGGATAAAATAGAAGAAATCATTAATTGAGGGAAACCGTTGGAGGTCATATATGGAACAAAAGAAAATGCTGATAATAGGAGCAAAGGAGTCTTTTATTATACGTGTTCTTCTTCAGAAATTATCAGATGCCGGGGTAAATGCACAGTTTACAACTCTTGATGTGAACACTATAAATCAGTTTTGGTCAGGAGTAGCATTTATTGCGTTGTATCTGGAACAGCCGGAGGATTTTTCACCGGAGATAAAAAGGTATCTTATCGATAAGCTTGAGAATGATGATAAGCAGATATGCCTGATAGGAGAGCCTGCCGATACGGCAAAGATAGCAGAAGAAATGCCGGCAGGGCTTGTTTCGAAGATTTTTTCAAGACCGCTTGATTACGGTGAGTTCATTGCATATGTAAATGGATATGCCATGAAGGAAGCCACCGGGGAACTGAAAAAGAGTATCCTGGTTGTTGATGATGATCCTAATTACATGAGCGTTGTAAGAGAATGGCTCAAGGATAAATACAAGGTATCAATGGCAACTTCAGGACTCAGGGCTATTAAATGGCTTAGCTCAAACAAAGTTGACCTGATTTTGCTGGATTATGAGATGCCTGTGACCGATGGGCCCAAGGTCCTTGAAATGCTTCGCGCAGATGAAGATACCAAGGACATTCCGGTTATTTTCCTTACCGGAAGGGATGATAAGGAAAGCGTAATGGCGGTAGTTGCTCTTAAGCCGGAGGGATATTTCCTTAAGACAATTGAGAAGGATGACCTTCTTGCTAAGCTTAAGATGTTCTTTACCCCAAAAGAATAAAACTTGAAAGAAAAGGCAGTGTGAAATGGAATTACCTGAAAATATAAAATGGATTCAAAATATTGAAGGGATAGATATTGATGCCGGTATCAGCTATTGTGGGAGCGAAATGCAATATATAAAATTTGCCTGTGCTTTCTACGACACTGTGGAGACAAAAGCAGGTGAAATAGAAAAAGCCTATGCCGACAAGGATATAAAGTTTTATACAATGAAAGTTCACGCTCTGAAAAGTACGGCAAGAATCCTGGGAGCGGCGGAATTGTCTAATCTTGCGGAAGAGCTTGAATATGCAGGCAGAGATAATGACATCGGGAAAATAGAAGAAAA
>CAJOPI010000404.1 GCA_905236275.1 uncultured Lachnospiraceae bacterium
CGGTATGTCCGTTTCGATTTCAAATCCGTCGTTGCTTCGAAATTCTATCGTTCCCTGCAGCATCTGGACTCTTTCTCTCATGTGGCGGAGACCGAAACCTTCCTCTATCCCCTCACAGCCTTTTCCGTTGTCGGAAATCAGGATATGTATCCCGTCGTCGGTACGCTGCATTTCTATACGAATCTTACTCGCGTTTCCATGACGGATTGCATTTGTTATTCCTTCCTGAACTATACGGTAAATCGCATTTTCCTCATCTTCCTCGACGGTAAGGCTTATTATGCTGCATTCGAAACGAATCTCGACATTCGTTAATTCCTTCGTGTTAGCGATCAGTTCCCTGATGGCACTCAAAAGGCTCTGTCTTTCTATCTTATCGGGACGCAGGCGGCTTACAGATTTCCTTACATCGAGAAGTCCCTGCCTGCTGACCTCTGAGAGAAGGCGGAGCTGCTTTTTCAGGCTGTCCGGTGCGTCCGCCGAAAGTGCAAGACAGGCATCAAGCCCTGCTGCAAGTCCTGTGAGCGTATGACCTATACTGTCGTGAACCTCTCTCGCAATCCTGTTTCTCTCCACCACCTTCGCCATCTTCGCATTTTCCGCCATCAGGTCCTCGTATCGTGCATTCGCGTCCTTAAGCCTGATATTGGCAGTTTTCAGCTTATCATAAAGCTCATTTATATCATCGATCATTTCCTGCTTGTAGGCTATCAGCATTATACAGAAAATAAAAAAAAGAATTATCGAAGCCGCATTTATGACTGCAAAAAGCGTTGTAAGTATGCCCTGTATTTCATCGGGATAGGTCTTTATGAAGCTGCTTAGATGCCAGAGTCTTCTATAGGCATTTACCGCCGATATTCCGGTCGCAAGGTATACTATAACCCCCACTCCTGTCATGATATACCAGTGTCCGTAGTGCTTTGTATATATAAGGGTATTTGCAAAAGCCCAGAGAAATACACCATTATAATTAAAATCAAGCAGATATGTTATGTAGAGGCAGATAAGGAAATCAAGTACGATCAGGAAAATATGTGTACGCCGGTTTTGCGATATATTCCTTACAAGCCACGAAATGCCTAAAAAACAGGAACCCACACAGACCATCAGCACTGCAAGATTCAGATTGTGCGGTATTTCCCCGATCTCGTTTAAGAAGGATCTTGCATTATGATGAATGATTATCCTCCTTACGCTTATCCTGAAAAAAGACGCATAAAAAATCGCACCGGCAGCCAGGAGAAAATACATTATAACCATCATTATATTTATTTTCTGCGGTATTTTGGAAGTCCCCATTACTGCCAGCCCCTCGCAATATTTTCGTTCAGATTTTCGCTGTTCATCATTGAAACCTTTATAAAAATATTCTTCTCGACCTCTTCTCCGTTCAGATAGGCATAAGCCGTTTCCGCTGCGGTCTTCCCCATAACTATCGGGTACTGTGCCGCCGTCCCTGCCATTTTCCCATCGAGTACCATCCGTTTTGCGTCCGGCGAACCGTCAACACCATAGACCATGATTCCCTTATCGAGCATCCTGTACTGGTCAAGCGCAGCAAGCGCACCCAGCGCCGAAGGGTCGTTATTCCCGAAAACAAGGTCAAATTTCCTGAAATTTTTAAGGAGAAGATTCATTTCCTTATTTGCGACTTCTATCTCGGAGGTATTCCCTATCTTCATGACAATTTCGTATCTGTCATCATCTTTGATTTCCGACTCAAAACCCTTCAGCCTGTCAACCGTAGACTGGATGGTTTCATGGTAAAGGGCAACTATTTTTGCACCTTCGGGTCGTTTCTCCTTCATATCAAGTGCAACAAGCCTGCCCGCCTCAAACTGGTCGGACTGTATCGTTGATATGACATTCGAACTGTCTTCAACCTCCGTATCGACTACAAATACCGCTACACCTCTTTCCCTGCACTCCTTCAGTGCAGGGGCTATCCTTTTGGAATCTGCGGCATTTGCAAAAAGAACCGTCATTCCCTCGTCTATCATTTCATGTATCTCGCGGTTCTGCCTATCCTGATCCTGCGCCGGGTCACGCGTTATCAGCACATCCCCATGCGACTCCACGACATCCTTTATACTTCCATTCAGTGATGAGAAGTAGGGATTGTTCATCGTCATGTAGGTTGCCCCGAAAATCACCGGCTGGTCAATCCCCGAATCGGCAAAGCGGCTCCCTGCCGCCAGCCCCATAAGCAGGAGGACTATTATCGATATGACCATAAACCTTGTGGTTTTAGAAATCCTGTTCATAAAATCCATCGCCCTTTATATAGTTCGCTATGCTGCGAATGTCTGACATCATAAATGTTATCATCAATCAAAGCTACGGTCAAACCATAAAAACCCCTGTATTCCGAAAACGGAACGCAGGGGTTTTGTGTTTTTTTACTTTGCCTTATTCTTATTTCTGAAGAAGTCGATCATAACTGCAAGAAGGATAACGACACCCTTTACAACCGTCTGCCAGAAAGAGTTGACATTCATAAGGTTAAGACCGTTATTCAGAATACCGATTATCAGTGCTCCTATCAGGGTTCCGCTGAGCTTACCGGAACCACCGGCCATCGAAGTACCACCGACTACAACCGCTGCGATGGCATCCATCTCGGCACCTTCACCGGCTGTCGGCTGGCCTGAGTACATTCTTGATGCAAGGATAATTCCGGCGATACCTGCCATTATACCTGAGTATGTATAGACAACGAATTTCACCTGACTTACATCGATACCTGAAAATCTTGCTGCAAGCGGGTTTCCACCAACCGCATAGATATATCGTCCCATCTTGGTCCTGTTCAGTATAAATACCGAAAGTATGAAGACAATGACCATTATGATTACGGGAACGGGAATGCCCGAAACATAACCTGCACCGATCCACTGCCATTCCTTTGAAACAACCCTTACAGGTGAACCTCCGGTATATACTCCCGCAAGACCTCTTGAAATATTCATCGTTGCAAGTGTTACGATGAAGGGCGGGATGGTAGTTTTGGATATTACGAATCCGTTAAAGAGACCGAATACCACACCTATCACGATACCTATTGCGAATGCTGCGGGAATCGACATTCCATATCTTGAAACACATCCTGCCGCAAGCACACCCGAAAGGGCTATTATCGAACCAACCGAAAGATCGATACCTCCGAGGATGATTACCATTGTCATTCCGCAGGCAAGAAGCAGGTTTGTCGAAATCTGCCTCAGTACGTTAAAGAGGTTCTTTACAGTTACAAAATACTGACTTGTTCCCGGAAATACTCCGAGGAAAATACATAATACTATCAGCGCTGCCAGTATACCGAGGTTCTCTGAGAAAAACCTCTTTACCGCGCTGTTCGAAACTTCTTTCTTTATCTCACTCATCGCTCATTCCTCCAATTACTTAATCTTGACACTAAGGAATTGTTCAAATTTTTTGCAACAGTTCCTTAGATGGCGGCAAGGTTCATTATTGATTCCTGTGAAACTTCCGTATGATCAAGGCATCCCTTGACTTCTCCGTCCGCCATTACATAAATTCTGTCACTCATATTTATAATCTCAGGAAGCTCCGACGAGATCATAATTATTGACACACCATTCTTGACCAGTTCGTTCATTATCGCATAAATCTCTGATTTTGCACCTACGTCTATTCCTCTTGTAGGCTCATCAAGGATAAGGATCTTCGGTTCTGTCGCAAGCCATCTTCCGATAAGTACCTTCTGCTGGTTTCCTCCCGAAAGGTTTCCGATCGTCTGAATCTGCGAAGGTGTCTTCGTTCTCATCATGTCTATGAACCTCTGAGTGATGCTCTCTTCTTTTTTCCTGTCCACATTCAGGTTCTTTATAAACTGCTCAAGAACCTCTATCGTCGTGTTGTATCTGACATCCTGTATCAGATAGAGTCCTTCTTCCTTACGGTTTTCCGGTACGAAGGCAATTCCCTTTGCCATTGCCTCCTTCGGATTTCTTATAACCGTTTTCTGTCCGTTTATATAAATTTCACCGCTTACGACCTTCGTAAGCCCGAAGAGGGCTGCCATAGTCTCTGACCTTCCGGCACCCACAAGTCCGGAAAATCCGACTATTTCCCCCTTGTGAAGCTTGAAGGAAACATTCTTTACCCTGTCTCCGTCGGAGAGTGCTTCCACTCTTAGAAGCTCTTCTCCCTGCTTCTGGAAATCTCTTTCATAATACTGTGTAAGCTGTCGTCCTACCATCAAGGCTATAAGCTCATCTCTCGAGGTTTCGCTTACAACCTTTGTAGCGACCGACTGGCCGTCTCTCATTATCGTTACCCTGTCGCAGATATCCTGCAGCTCACTCATCTTGTGGGATATATAAATAATACCTACACCATGTGCAGTCAGATCCCTCATGATCTTGAAAAGATTCTCAACCTCTTTTTCCGCAATAGATGAGGTCGGTTCATCCATAACGAGTATTTTCGAATGTGCGGAAACCGCCTTTGTTATCTCGACCATCTGCTGCTGGGCTATTGACAAATCCTTTACAAGCGAACCCGCCTTTATGTTCATTCCCAGTTCGTCTAAAACCTTCTGAGCCTCCCTTTCCTGCGCCTTCAGGTCTACCGTAATCTTTTTACTCAATTCTCTTCCGAGGAAGATATTTTCCGCAACTGTCATATAGGGCACAAGAACAAGCTCCTGGTGGATGATAGCAACACCATTCCGCTCCGCATCCTGTACACTGTTTATCTTAACCTTATTATCATTTATCTCTATCTCACCGCTGTCAGCGTGATAGATTCCACCGAGAACCTTTATAAGTGTCGACTTTCCCGCGCCGTTCTCCCCCAAAAGCGCATGGACTTCGCCCTCCATTAATTCCAGACTTACGTTGTCAAGCGCCTTGACGCCGGGAAAGGTTTTGGTGATATTCTTCATTTTTAGAATAACTTTTTTCTTTTCCACCTGCATTACCTCCTAAGGAGCAGAACGCGCCCTGCAATTCCTTTTAAGAGGGGGATGCCGCCAAAGATCAGCATCCCCCTTTGTATTACTTTATAATCTGATTCTTAACTTACTGCCATCCGTCTGTGCCGTAGTCATTTACGTTATCAGCATTGATGAGGAATGTATCAACAGGATATCTGTCCTCAACTGACTCACCGTTCATAACCTTGTACATGATCTCAACTGCCTTGTCTGCGATAGATACAGGAGACTGTGCGCCCGTACCTGTGATAAGTGACTCGCCTGATGCAAGCTCAGCCTTGATATCAGGTGAACCGTCAACACCGTAAATCTTGCAGTCTTTGATACCTGCTGCATTAGCTGCTGCAAGTGCTCCGAGAGCTGTAGGATCGTTTCCGCCGAAGATTGCAACTACATCAGGATGAGCCTGAAGAAGGTCTTCTGCGATACCCATTGAAACTTCAAGGTTACCCTTTGCATCCTGCTGTGCAACTACATTGAAGCCATGTCCGTCGATAGCATCCATGAATCCGTTTGTACGGTCAACTACTGACTGCATTGTAGGAGAATCAAGAACGATGATGTCTCCGCCGTCAGGACACTTTGCAACAAGGTCTTCACCAACAACCTTACCTGCATTGTAGTTATCAGAACCTGTGTAAGATACGAGGTAAGACATATCAGCAACCTCTGTATCGAAACCAACCATAGGAACACCTGCTGTCTTCGCTGCGTCTAATGCCGGAGCAATACCCTCAGCATCAACCGGGTTCATGAACAGTCCGTCAAGTTCCTGTGAAAGCATATCCTCAACCTGTGAGATCTGCTTTGAAAC
>CAJOPI010000405.1 GCA_905236275.1 uncultured Lachnospiraceae bacterium
AGGAGTTACTGACTTAAAGGCTGCAATACGCTATACGAGATATAATGACGGTGTGATACCGGGAAATATGGACGCGATTTTTTCAGAGGGTATGAGCGGCGGCGGAGCGCAGAGTGCAATTTTAGGTGCTTCCGGCGACAGTTCACTTTATGATGCCTACCTTAGCGGAATAGGTGCTGTGACAGGCGTAAGTGATGCTGTGACAGGCTCGATGTGCTGGTGTCCTATAACTGGACTTGATACGGGAGATGCAGCTTATGAATGGAACATGGGAGTGACAAGAACCTCACTTTCTGATGAAGAACAGAAGATATCCGACAGCCTTGCGGAGAGTTATGCTCATTTTATCAATAAGCTTGGTCTTACCGATGGAAACGGAAATGTACTGACACTTGAAAGCTCCGAGGAGGGAATATATCAGGCAGGTTCTTACTATGATTATCTTCTGTCAGTTGTAGAGAATTCGCTTAATAATTTCCTTGCTGACAACAGCTTTCCTTATACTGTGGCATCAGGAAACGGAGGACCGGGCGGTGGAAATGGCGCACCTGATGGAAACGGAGGACCGGGCGGTGGAAATGGCGCACCTGATGGAAACGGAAAGCCGGAGGGCGGAAATACCGGTGAAGTTGATTTCACACAGATTGATGATATTGACAGAAGTTCGGCTGAAACTGCCGCAGTAACGCTTAGCGGAACCTATAACAGTGCGGAAGATTATATCGCTGCATTGAATGAAGCATTTGATCATGACTGGGTAAAATATGACGCAGCTAGCAATACTGTAAAGATTACAAGTATGGCTGATTTCGTAAAGGCAATGAAAGTGGCTTCCAAGGGCATGGCGGCATTCGACCAGCTTGATGCGGGGCAGGGAGAGAACACCCTCTTCGGATATGGCGATGGTAATGGAGCTCACTTTGACTCAACCCTGGCAGATATCCTCAAAGATACGGAATATGAAGAAGCTTATGCTGAGGATATGGCAAAGACAGATGACTATGGTTCTGACCTTACAACAAGGATAAATATGTACACTCCGCTTTACTATCTCCTTGAATCTTATGATGGATATCAGACCTCGAATGTTGCAAAATTCTGGAGAATACGTACAGGTATTTCACAGGGCGACACAGCTCTTTCAACCGAGGTAAATCTTGCACTGGCAGCAGACAGCTACAGCGATGATACAGAGGTTGATTTCGAAACCGTCTGGGCTGAAGGACATACCATGGCAGAAAGAACCGGCGACTCGACAAGCAACTTTATAGAGTGGGTAAACGAGTGTATGTCGAAGATGTAATAAGTTATATCTTACTAAAAGGCTTGAAACTGTCATTCTTTGCGACGGTTTTGCGGTAGTCCTGCGGGGACTGCTTGTAAATAGAACGAAAAACCCTTGAAAAATGGTCAGCCGAATTGTAGCCAACCTGTTCTGCAATATGGCTGACCTTCATATTTGTATTTTCTAAAAGCTGAACCGCATCATTTATCCTGAGATTTTTTATAAGGTTCGTGAAACTGCTTCCGGTATTGCGCCTTATGAGCGTGCTCAGGTGCGGTTCGCTGTAGTGGAAAAATTCTGCAAGGTCTGAGAGCGTAAGCGACTGATAATTGTGCTGAATATATTGCAGAATAAGTGAAAAATCCGTCCCCATCTGGTAATTATAAAACTGAATGGTCCTGCTGTAGTCGCGCAGAAGCTCCGCAAACATCAGGTTTATCCAGCTTATGCAGCAACCATTGCTGTAATTGTCAGGCTTATGACATTCGAGAATAGCATTTCTTATGCAATTTATTATCTTTTTATTGTCGCTCGCAAAGAAACGAAGATAGTTCTCGTGAGCGTCGTCCTGAAGGATAGTCCTTAAAAACTGCCCCAAAAGATCTTTTGCGGAAAGAAGCGGGAAAAAGCTGTTGTTGAAGGTGCTTTTCCTGATCATTATCGTATAAACGCTTGAATCATCATCTATCGTAACATCATGGGGTGATTCGGGTGCAATTATAACGATTTCACCGCTTTTCAGCTTTATTTCCTCGTTCTTAAAATTGAATCTGCAGGAGCCCTCAACAACGAAATTGATTTCGAAATAGTTGTGCCTGTGCAGACTTTTCGAGGTATATCGGGGATGTCTGATTATGAAGACATCACGTGAGGTAGGAATAATAGCCTCTTCCTCGACATCCCTTGAAGGGTTCATGGAAAGCGGGGTTACAGAGAGAATAAGCGCATCTATGACTTTGTTAAAAACCTCGGTGCTTGAACTTTCATCCCATTTGGGCATGGTTATTTCCGGCTTTTCGTCATAGAGCATTTTGTTGATTTCAAGATAATTAATCATTTCTATAAACTGAACTTTGGAATTATATCTTTCATAATAATTCTTCATGTGCTGCTGAAATTCCCCGTAACTAATGTATTTAACCATGAAAAAACTCCTTTTGAAAAAAGATGAAAAAATGTCGGATTATCATAATTATAACACATGTATTGTGAATTAAAATTGAGATATCATTGTAAAAGTGAAAAAATTTTTATTCTATAAATGACTATAGTGCAAAATGATTCCTACGGATTGTTTCGTGCTTCGCACTCCCACAATCCTCCCCCATATTCGCATTCTCGTG
>CAJOPI010000406.1 GCA_905236275.1 uncultured Lachnospiraceae bacterium
CGGCCGATACGACCAAAACCATTAATCGCTACTTTTACTGCCATTTGAAAATCCTCCTAAAATTTAGAAAATTTGAATTGTTGGTACATTATGTACTCTGTGACTTCGATTCTCGGAAGGAGTGATACCGATTCCTCAAGTCAACGTACTTATTGTACTTTATTAGCGAACAAAATTCAAGACATTGTTCTAATTTTTGATAAAGATTTAACATTTGCGCTTCTCGAATCGACATTTCCTATTGCTTTTTACGCATATACAACCTTATACTAATGCAATAGACAACAAACCGGGAGATGATGACAATGATAAAATCAGACTTTCACTTACATACAAAGCTGTCAAGCGATGGAATTTCCGAAATGGCGGATATGATAGAGACCGCTGTTGACAGGGGACTTGAAAATATATGCTTCACCGAGCATATGGACTATGACAATCCATTTGACAACGAAGATGGGGATTTTGAGGTCGATACCGATGCGTATTATAAAAGATATAAAGAGCTTACGGCTGACGAGACACGTATTAGTGTCGGCTTCGGCATAGAGCTTGGACTCCAGCCGCATCTCGTCGAATATTATAATGAATATCTGGCAAAATATCCCTTTGATTTTGTTATCGGCTCTTCACATGCCGTTTATGGGCAGGACCCATGGGATAAACGCTATTACGAAGCATTCGAAAGCGAAGATGCTGCCTACCGCACCTATTTCGAGGGTGAGCTCGAATGCGCTGAGCTTTTCGATAATTACGACATTTACGGACATTTGGACTATGCCCTAAGATACGGTCCGAATGGCGATAAATATTTTAGCTACGAAAAATATGCAGATGTTCTTGATGAGATTCTGAAAAATATCATAGCAAAGGGAAAGGGCATCGAAATAAATTCCTCCGGCTACCGGAAAGGAATGAAGGGTGCAAATCCCGCAGACTCAATCATCAGACGTTACCGCGAACTCGGCGGCGAGATTATCACCGTCGGCTCCGATGCCCACGTAACAACGGACGTTGCTGCCGACTTTGACCGCGCCGAAAAAGCTCTTTTAGACTGTGGTTTTCGCTACTACACCATTTTCCGCAACCGAAAGCCCCAACAGCTCCCACTATAAAAACCGAAAGGAATATAATAAATGTCCTCCAAAGAAAAACTGAAATACTTAGACCTGATACGGGCGGTAAGCTGCGTAATGATAGTATTTTTCCACTACAGCTACACCTTTTACGAGTATGCGATTCCCGGAAAGGGCACCGATTTCTTAAGATTTACAAACGGTGACTGGGGCGGCTGCTTCGTTGCCGGCTTCTTCATGATTTCCGGTGCCGCCCTCTGGTACAACCATACCGGACCTTTTGGCTTCAAGGGGATGCTCAGCTTCTATAAAAAACGAGCACTTTCAATCTTCCCCTACTTTTACGTAGCGTGGATAATAATGTATGTTATAAATTCAAGAAAGCTCGGGATATGGAATTGGGGCGGTCCCCGCTCAAACTACCTCTACACGCTTTTCGGCATGGACGGCTACTTCTCCTATCTGGGGCAGAACTATTACTGCCTCGGAGAATGGTTTTTAGGTGCGATAATCTGGCTCTATCTCCTTTATCCGCTCCTCGCCTTTGCCTTCAGAAAATTCCGTCTTCCCGCGAGCCTTATACTGGCCTTTTTCTACGTTTTTAACCTTTACAGGAATAATTTTTCATCAAGTCCGGATCTTAATATATTTATAGTGGCAATAAAATATTATAATTCACATATTCTGATTTCCGACAATATGTGCCTCTGGACCTGTATAATGAACTTCTGGCTCGGAATGCTTTTCGTGACTTACCGCGACAGGCTTATAAATATATGGACTACTGTTTTTAGCGCGGTAATAATCGTTATCTTTGCCGCTGTTCCGCTGCCGCTGCCGAAAATTATCGTCTGCACCGCAATAGCCTTCGCCTACTGTCTGATACTTGCCTTTATAGGCAAAAAAACTGACTTTCCCGACAACAAAAACATTCCCGGAAAAGTCATAAATTACATAAGCAAATATTCTTACGGAATTTTCCTCGTGCATCACGTACTCCTTTATGCAATCATGGAAAAATTCCGCTATACAAAATTTAATTTCTTTACTGCGTTCCTGCTTTTCATTCCCATCATGGCACTCGTCGTTCTGACAGGAACCGTCCTGATCCGAGCCGTATCAGCCGCAATAAGCTTCTGCAGCCGTCTGCTCCCATCAGGAGATAAAAAGGCAGATAAATAAACAGGTATCGTGACAGTGCTTCAAAGGTAAGCTCAAAAACCGTAATACCCATAAGCGAGAGTGAGATGACTGCAAGAATATCCGTATAGTTTTCTTCACTCTCCTTTTCTTTAAAGAAAATCCTCACAAAAATGAAAATCGTTCCAAAAATTATCAGAAGCCAGATTCCCTGCGCCAGCATAATTGATTTCTCGAAATACTTTCCGTTGTCGTATATGAACTCTCCGAAAAATTCCGTCAGCGGTGATTTCATATCCTCTGGACGCCCCGCGAAAAATCTTCCGTTGATTCCCCATGCAAATGACCCGTCTCCATAATTTACAAGCATTTTTCTGATAAGATGTCTTACCAGTCCTCTTTTACCATAATTTCTGAGCCTGTCTTTCGCCAGATCCATATCTGCCAGATTGCGGTCATGCTTATTATCAAAGGACGCGGTAAATTCCGTATCAGGATTTGAATAAACCCCGTCCGTTTCCGGATTAAGACCCATCATGAAATAATGACTTATGCCAAATTCCTGTGTCACATCCACATTTAATTTCAGCGAAGGGAATATGCTTCCGTAAAGGACAAGGAAGAAGACTATCACAGCCGCAATAAAACCTGCGATACATTCCAGATTGCTCTCCTTCTCTCTTGTCCGGCTGCCGTTGATTCTTGAAATCAGCGAAAAAATAATCATAGCTGCGGTAGTTATGACCACCTGAGGCTTCAACGCATAGCCTAACGCCGTCAGAAAACCTATCAGCATCCATGAAAGGGTTCCTTTTCGTTTTGCATAAATATAAATAAGCAAAAGGGGAAATATCAGCGCAGCCTCATCGGAGTAGGGTACATCAAGCCATGGAGACATTCCCACAAATATAACGGATGATAAAAAAACACAGAACGAATAGGTTCCCGAATTTCCCAATAACCTCAGGATTATATATACCAGCAGGCAGCAGACAGACGTCAGGGCGCACTGAAGCCAGACTATTGCCATAACAGAGCATTTTCCGGTAAAAAAATATGTTACCCCGTAAATGAGGCTGTAAATCCATATTAGAAGCCTGTTATTCGGGTGAGCGGAGATATATCCCATGCTGAGGTCTTCCCTGTTTCCGGTAACTATCTTCTCCGCCGCATCAAGTATTCCGGCCGGGTCCCAGTCAGTATAAAAATAACTGCTGTAGGTAAATATTATCTGATATATCAGCAAAAGAGCCATTGTAATTATCAGTATCCTGCATTCATACTTCTCAATAAGCAGTTCCGTTTTCCGCCTGAACCCGTAAACAACCGCCGTAACTATTGAAGCAAAGCCAATCCCCGAAAGGAGAAGTACACCATTAGAATACGGCAGGGCACGTATCGTATATATATGTGTACGTTTTATATAAAAAAGAAGCAGCCCCGTTATAAAGATAAAGAGCAGCCCCGTCACTGCAAATATAATCTTCTTTTCAATTCTCATTAGAATCTCCCAAAACTTTATTCAGTCCAAACTATTTTATTCTTTAATAATGACTTTTGCAACAGATAAAAATCTGTGATATACTTTACCAAACTAAATTGTAAAAGATAGGAGCCTGAAACAATGTCATTCAAGTTTATAAAAGCACTTCCAAGCCCGGAAGATATACGAAATATCATCCCCATACCCGAAAACCTGAAAGAAGAAAAAAAGAAAAGAGATGCTGAAATAGCCGATGTCTTTACCGGAAAATCCGACAAGTTCATTCTCGTTATAGGTCCCTGTTCGGCTGACAGCGAAGAACCCGTAATCGAATATATAAACCGCTTAAAACCCATTGCTGACAAGGTTTATGATAAGATACTCATAATTCCCAGAATTTATACCAACAAGCCCCGAACAACCGGAGAAGGCTACAAGGGCATCATCCACCAGCCCGACCCTGAAGGAGATACTGATTTTGAAAAAGGTCTACTTGCCATGCGCCATATGCACGTCAGGGCTATCCGCGAGACCGGTCTTACCGGTGCTGACGAAATGCTCTACCCCGACAACTGGGGCTATGTCTGTGATATGCTCTCCTACGTTGCAGTCGGCGCACGCTCCGTTGAGGACCAGCAGCACAGGATAGTAGCTTCCGGCTTTGACGTTCCCACCGGCATGAAAAACCCGACTTCCGGCGACCTTTCGGTTCTCATGAACTCCCTTACCGCCGCACAGGGCGCACATACTTTTGTTTACCGCGGCAAGGAGGTCGAGACTGACGGAAACGGACTTGCGCACGCGATTCTTCGCGGTTCCGTAAATAAACATGGACGTTCCAATCCGAATTATCATTATGAAGATATTATGCTTCTTCTGGAAAAATACAGAGAACATGACCTCGCAAATCAGGCCTGTCTTATCGACACGAATCATGCAAATTCGGGCAAAAATTTTAAGGAACAGATAAGAATCGCAAAAGACGTAATGTATTCAAGAAATCACAATAACGATATCCGCAAATTAGTCAAGGGACTGATGATTGAAAGCTACCTCATCGAGGGCAATCAGAAAATTTCCGACCACATGACCTACGGACAGTCCATCACCGATCCCTGTCTCGGCTTTGAAGATACCGAACGGCTCATTTATGAAATCGCAGAAACTGTTTAGAAACAGGTTCTTATAACGAAAAAAGAATCCGGAAGTCCGGATTCTTTTTTTGTTCACCTATGGATTGCCAATGCAGAATCTCCTCTGTCCAAATCAACAGCTATATCCGCTTCCTGAATCACTTTCCTTGGAATTCTTATTGAGCCGGCAACAAAGTGCTGGCTGCTAAGGATCTGTTCATAACTGAAATCAGGCTTATTTATTATTTCACCTTTCAGATTCAGACAACTTTTATAATTATCTTACCGCTGTAAGTTCCGTTTTTGATCTCTGTTTCCTTACCGTCAACCGTCATTACGAGTTTATGTCCTTCAGGTGCGACTATTGATGCACTGTCAGATATTGTAAGGCTTCCGAGATATGAATCATGTGTAACCGTCCACTTACTGTCACCTGAGAATGCAGCAGTTATTCCGTAATTGCCTTCTCCTCCGTAGTAGTTTCCGTTAAGGCTTGATTTATCGCCATTTCCATCGGTATACTCAAGACCGTCAACCTCCCAAAGTCCATTGTTTCCGTCTGCAAAAGAACCTTCAAAATCTGAACTGTCAAAAGTTACTGCGAGCGATGAAGACCTGTCTTCTCCCATTCCTTCAACAACCCTGTTTACATCACCCTCATTCCAGATGATTCCGCTCGCATCCGAGTCCGTAAAAGTAATTACCGGTGCAGAACCTGCCTCAGAAGCAATGAGATAATTGTAATCATCACCGTTTGTATTGTTGAAGCTTGAATTTGTAAATACAAGATTTACACCTGCTGATTCAAATTCAAGTACGGAGCTTACAAGTCCGCCGTAGGAGCTTCCCACTGTAAGGTAGGGGATATCCGAAAAGTCCGTATCACCTGTGTATTGGGCTGCAGAGTAATTATAATAAGTATTATCCAGAACGCTGTTTCTCAAAGGCGTATCTTCGGTATAGGTTTCTCCTGCAAGTTCACTGAGAGTTGAAAGCAGAGTCTTTGTGTCGGCATCCGATATATCATAATTATCGCAGAGCTGACCGATGGTCATATCAGCATCACTCATCATGTAATGCATAAGTTTGACATCTCCGCTTGCCTTCTCCCATGCCTCGACAGCCTTCTTTGCAGTATCGCCCGTAACATAATCCGAAAAGTCTCTCTTAACCGTTACCTCGACGTTGTCAAAGGTTGAGGTAGAATCAGTATTAATCC
>CAJOPI010000407.1 GCA_905236275.1 uncultured Lachnospiraceae bacterium
GGAATGCTGCAGAGGGTTTTCAAGATTGGCTTCAACAGGGCGGCAAGAATAATGGATTCCCTTGCTGATGCGGGAGTCGTAAGCGGGGAGGATGGCACTAAGGCGCGAACAATCCTAATGAATGAGGAACAGTTTGAAGCATACCTTTCCGGAGATGTGATTCTGCCTCCCGATGAAAATTATGAGGAAGACGATGACAACGAGCCGGAAGATGGATATAATAATAGCAAACGTCATTGACGTTTGCCCATAACGTCATTGACGTTTGCCTATCAAACTGTGGCAGGTTGTTTTCAAAAAAGAGGAGCGATGATTATGAGATCAGACATTGAAATTGCAGAAGCAGCGGTACTTAAGCCGATAAAAGAGGTTGCACTTCCTTTCGGGATTGAAGAAGACGATTTGGAAATGTACGGAAAGTACAAGGCAAAGCTTTCGGAGGATTATCTCAAAAAAATAGCAGATAACAAAGAAGGAAAGCTTGTGCTCGTAACAGCTATCAATCCAACTCCGGCAGGAGAGGGAAAGACCACTACGACTGTAGGACTTGGAGAGGCTTTTGGCAGGCTTGGCAAAAAGGCGGTCATTGCCCTGAGAGAGCCCTCGCTCGGTCCCTGCTTTGGTGTCAAGGGAGGAGCAGCAGGCGGTGGAATGGCGCAGGTTGTTCCCATGGATGAGCTTAATCTTCATTTTACCGGAGATTTTCATGCCATAACGAGCGCAAACAATCTCTGCGCTGCCATGCTTGATAATCACATCCAGCATGGAAACGAGCTTCGCATAGATTCGAGACAGATCGTGCTTAAACGATGCCTTGACTTAAATGACAGGGTGCTCAGGAACGTGGTTGTCGGAATGGGCTCAAAGGCTGACGGTTATGTGAGAGAGGATCATTTCTGCATTACTGTTGCGTCAGAGGTAATGGCAATATTCTGTCTTGCAAGTGATATGAATGACCTAAAGGCGCGTCTTTCGAGAATGGTTGTAGCCTACAATCTTGACGGTGAACCTGTGACAGCGGGAGATATCGGCGCGGTCGGTTCGATGGCGGCACTGCTTAAAGATGCCATAAAGCCGAATATCATCCAGACTCTTGAACATACAATGGCTATTGTTCATGGAGGTCCTTTTGCAAACATAGCTCATGGCTGCAATTCCGTAAGGGCTACAAAGACAGCCATGAAAATAGCTGATTACTGCATTACAGAGGCAGGCTTCGGTGCAGACCTCGGTGCAGAGAAATTTTTTGACATAAAATGCCGTATGGCGGGACTTAAGCCTGATGCGGTAGTGCTTGTTGCTACCATACGTGCTCTAAAATATAACGGCGGAGTTGCCAAGTCGGAGCTTGGAGCGGAAAATCTCGAAGCTCTTGAAAAGGGAATAGTCAACCTGCAGAAGCATATTGAGAACCTGCAGCAGTACGGTGTTCCGGTAATAGTTACCCTCAATGCTTTTGTGAGCGATACGGATAAAGAGAGGGCATTCGTTGAAAAATACGTTTCGGATATGGGCTGCAGTTATGCCTACTCAGAGGTCTGGGAAAAGGGCGGAGAAGGCGGAATAGCTCTTGCGGAGAAGATAATTGAGACTCTTGAAACAAAGGAATCTGATTTCCATCCCGTATACGAGCTGAATATGAGCCTCAGTGAAAAGATTGAAGCTCTTGCCACGAAAATCTATGGTGCGGCAGAGGTGAATTACAGCAAGGCTGCCGAACAGACTCTTAAACGGCTTACAGAACTTGGTTTCGGAGAGCTCCCTGTCTGCATGGCTAAGACACAGTATTCACTTTCTGACGACCCATCGCTTCTTGGACGTCCTGAAGGCTATACCATCAATATAAGGGATGCTTATGTGTCGGCCGGAGCAGGCTTCGTAGTCGTCCTTACCGGAAATATCCTTACCATGCCCGGACTTCCCAAGCATCCGGCAGCACTGGATATCGACGTTAAAGAGGATGGCAGGATAAGCGGACTGTTTTAATATATCAGAGGAGGGCGTTATGAATATCATTGATGGCAAGGCGATTTCAACACAGATTAAAGATGAAGTTCGTGAAAAAATAGAACGTGACGGGATAAAGGC
Organism: uncultured Lachnospiraceae bacterium; assembly: GCA_905236275.1. GTDB lineage: Bacteria > Bacillota > Clostridia > Lachnospirales > Lachnospiraceae > NK4A144. The sequence continues at coordinate 2,089 of CAJOPI010000407.1, forward strand.
TTCACTTGCGGTAATTCTCGTTGGTCAAGATCCTGCATCCACCGTATATGTAAATAATAAAAAGAAGGCCTGCGAATATTGCGGGATAGAATCACTGTCCTATGAGCTTGCGGAATCGACTTCAGAGGAAGAACTTCTTCAGCTGATTGACAGGCTCAATAAGGATGATAAGGTGACGGGAATACTCTGTCAGCTCCCTCTGCCGAAGCATATAAATGAAGAGAGGATTATTGATGCGATTTCTCCCTCGAAGGATGTTGACGGCTTTTCAAAGCTTTCGGTGGGAGCACTTTCAGTAGGTGCGAAGGGCTTTGTATCCTGTACGCCTGCCGGAATCATCGAGCTTTTGAAGAGATCGGGAATAGAGATCAGCGGAAAACGGTGCGTGATAATGGGGCGCAGCAATATAGTCGGTAAGCCTATGGCAATGCTGCTTTTGAGAGAGAACGGAACGGTTACCCTGACTCATTCCAAGACTGAAAATATACGTGAGATAACAAAAACGGCAGATATCCTTGTGGTAGCGGTAGGAAAGCCCAAAATGGTTGATTCGTCCTATGTTAAGGAAGGTGCTGTTGTAATTGATGTCGGAATCCACAGACTTGATCCTGAAAAGAATAATGGAAAGAAGCTTTGCGGCGATGTTGATTACGAGGATGTGGAAAAGCTTGCATCAGCTATGACTCCGGTTCCCGGAGGAGTAGGTCCCATGACTATTGCCATGCTTATGTATAATACACTGGAGGGTGCGCTTCGCAGATGAAATGTCCAAATTGCGGTACGGAAATTCCTGACGGATATATGTATTGCTTCAAGTGCGGATATGCCATTCAAATGGTGCCTGACTATGAGGTTGATGTGGAAAACAGACTTGACGAAAGCAGGGACCGCATTGCAGGCTCATTGGACAACATTATTGAGGGTGCGCCCGGAAAGACTGTATCCGGTGATAGAATAAAAGTACCCGTTATGGAAGGGGAAGTCAGGACGATAAAGAATACACGAATCGTTTTGATCATTCTTGCTGCCCTGATTTTGATTTTTTCGCTCCTGTTTTTTGTATTTAGAAACAACAATTCCTATACTGCACTTATCATCAAGGCGAATTTTGCTTATGATGACGACAGATACGAGGACGCGGCCGAGCTTTATGCCAAGGCATATTCAAAGTATGAAGACGAATTTGTTGCAGATACAAAGCTTGTAAATAATTTCGGAAGAGCCTTGCTGGCACTTGGGGATAACGTGAAGGCGAGGGAGATGTTTTCTCTTGTGCTTTCGGAAAATATATCGGATTTAACCGCCTGTCAGGGAATGATAGATGCTTTTCGCGCCGAGGATAACAATTCAGAGGTCAACAATTTTATAGAGTCTATAGAGGATGAAAAGCTCTATAAGATTTTCAAGGACTATATGACCCTCCCGCCGACCTTTGCACTGAAGGGCGGTGAGTATGAAGAGAGCGCAAGGATTGCCCTGACATCTGAAAACAGTGGTGATATTTACTATACAATGGATGGCACTGAGCCTACGGCCGAATCGTCAAAGTATGAGAAGCCGATAGTTATTGACGATGAAGGTGAGTACCATATTTCCGCTATATTTGTCAATTCCTTTGGAATGTCAAGTGAGGCAGCTTCCGAGAGCTATACGATATATTATAAAAAACCGGCAGACCCTTCGGTTGAGCCTGAGGGCGGCGGTTATCTCTATCCTGCCTATATTACTGCCGAGGTTTCGGACAATTCGGTTATCTACTATACAACTGACGGCTCCGAACCGAATGAGGATTCTCCCGTTTACGAGAAGAAGCTTCCGATGATGATAGGTGATAATACCTATAAATTCATGGCGGTTTCGGATAAGGGCGTATCCGGAAATGTTATCAGCAGAAAATATTCCCTGGGGATTTTTAATGCTGTCTGCACGCCGACGGATGCCATAAACTATGTTACAGCCTCTCTTGTAGCGACAGGAGCATTACAGGATATATATGGCACGATTCCCGGTGTCAGCGGTCATTACAGCTATACCTGTACAACGGCTGCAAAGGAAGGCAATCGGGTATATTATCTTGTAGATGAGACGTTTATAGAGTCTGATGGAAATAATAAGGTGACGGGAACCGTATATGCTGTGGATGTTGAAAGCTGTGTGCTTTACAGAACCAGACGCGGTCCTGACGGAGAATTTTATTTTTCGCTGTTCTACTAAGGAACCGGAACTGTTCATAAATATATCTTCACATTTGGTTTGTCCAGATGTAAAGATATTTATGTACAGTTCCTGATTAAACTTGAAATTGTGTACAATTTGTGCGATAATGAAAAGAGCTGAATCATAAGATTCAGCCTTCAAAAGCCACAAGGCGGACTCGAACCGCCGACCTGCGCATTACGAATGCGCTGCTCTACCAACTGAGCCATTGTGGCGCACGTTATCGTGTAACATTAATACTATACTACTATTTAACTTTATTTGCAAGAGAAATTTAGGGGGTGTTTGTTATGAATAAGAGTCTTGAAGCAATGGAAGTCAGTGATGAAGTCTTAGCCGGAGTCAGTGGAGGAACTGAGGTGCTTGAGACGGATAAGTTAGGAGAGGTAAAGGTAAGAAGCCTTATAGCTGAGGAC
>CAJOPI010000408.1 GCA_905236275.1 uncultured Lachnospiraceae bacterium
CTGTTCCTAAAGAACAATGCTTGAATTTCATAAGAAATTCAAGCATCAATACATTTTACACCAACAGGTTAATATTTGCAACCACTAATCCGCAATGAGGTCTTCGGGGTTGCTGTCGAAATCATAGTAAAGCGTTGATTCAATGGTATAAACCGTCGAACTGTCATCACCGAGATAACAGTAATACTCGTTTGTAATCTCATTCTGTATGCCTATATTTAAGCTAAAGCTGCTGCCATCCGAGCTTTCGGCTCTTATAACATTTGACGGCTTTTTCAGACCAAAGCTCTCGAGATTGACATCATCACCGGTGATAGTTTTCTTAGCGGCAAGGTCAGCGAGGTCAGCCGTCATGGAAGAAGGCTTTGCAGCGTTTAAGCTTGCCGAACCGTAATACCACAGACCATCCTCTTTCTTTTCTATGCTTACGTCTTTACCGTCATATTTCCAGCTTAAAGAAACGATTTCATCTGCGCTTATACTGCTTATGGAGGTTCCCTTCTCTTCTGCTTCGGAAGCTGCCTCAGAAGCAGCCTCCTCTTTTTCGTTAAAATTTTTAAGGCAGAAGTATCCGACAACGCAGATTAAGAGAACGGCAAGAAGAATTATCAGGTTTCTTATCTGCTTCTTTTCCATCAGCGTTTCCTCCTTCTGTACCAGACAACTATTCCAAAGATTAATGTTGCCAAAGGAACAACAATTATCAGAAGGAACGAAAGCAGCATGGCTGTTCCGGCATTTACGGTCAGGTGATTATTGCTGTAGCTCTTTGCGGGAATTGTTGCATTTACCGTCTGATCTATCATATCATTCAAAGCATTCGTAACCATGGCAACATTGGCACCTGCAACATTCATGTCGATTTCGTCCTCAAAGATATAATCAGTTGAAAATGCAGCAATTTTTGCTTCTGTATCAGAATCACTGAGGTAAACAGCGATATCAAAAGGCCCGTCAATATCACCCTCCGCTTTTGCAGAGCTCTCTGCACTGTTCAGATCCTTTTTGAGATAAGAATTTTTCGAAGTTACAAGAGCCTCTTCAAGTTCTGTGGTCTCAGGAACAGCATCATTGCTTACCGTAAAGGCTGATGCCTGAGGCGCAAGAACAGGAAGGTTTGAAGAAAGCAGCGAATTGGTTATCGTAGTGCTTTCAACCTCCGGAAGAAGGTATATGGGGTTCTGCACCATTTTATTCTGATCTGCCTCAAATACTATTCCGTTTTCATGATTCACACCGTAGGCCTTAAGCACAGAGTCGATATTGGGCGTTTCTTCGGCAGTATAGTTGAGCGAGATAATCAGGTGTCCGCCGTTATTTAGATAATTGCTGATCTTTTCGGTATCATCTTTCGAATAATCGCTCTGTGGTGAAAGAATCATGACTGCTGAAGCATCCTCCGGAATCGAATCCGCTGCGATGAGCTGCAGTTCTTCTATATCAATATTCTGCTTCTCAACTGCACTCTTAAGCCGTCCGAAATCGGAAAGAGAAGCCTCATTATGACCTGTTATAACGTAAAGCTTCGGCAGATTGTCGCTTGTTACATAAGAGATTGCCGAAGTTATCTGTCCTTCACCATCATAAGCGGTTCTGGTCTGCTGGTAGGTCTGATAATCAATGTCGGTTTCGTAAAGCGATGAGGTCGAAACAACCTTTGAATGCTCACCTGCAACAACGATAAGCGAACCGATCGTAACATTATCGCTTGTAAACTGCTGCGCAAAGGTGGGATCAAGAGTGGGATCTTTATATACTACCTTTATATGATCCGATAATTCGCTGTACTGGGTTAAGGTATTCGTTACCTCTTTGTAATCATAGTTTTCAAGCTGATCCTTGGTTCCGAGCACATAGATCGTTATATCCTGATTCAGCGAAGCTATAAACTCCTTAGAATCCGAGGTAAGAGTGAACATACCGTTATCCGTAAGGTCGAATTTCGAATAGACACCCGGAATCTGATTTACCAGAAGATTTACGGCTATGCTTATGGCTATCGCTATAACTATAACAAGCTCGGAATAAACGGTAAGCGACAGAGTGGTTTTTGAAACACTGTATCGTCTTTTCATTATCGACTGACAGGTAAGGAAAAGCATCAGCACGATAACGGTTAAAAAGTAAACCGCTTCTTTAATATCAAAAACACCGGTCATAAAATTATCAAGACGGCCGATAAAATCAAAGATATTCAGAAATTTTGCCGGATTGTCACCCGAGCTTGTGAGTATGCTTACGATACCACTCATAAGGAAGGTCAGGAAAAGTACGATAAAGGATATAACCGCTGCAATAACCTGACTTTCCGTAATCGAGGATATAAATACGCCGACTGCAATACAGGCTGCACCAAAAAGGAAATAACCTGCTATCGCAAGATAAGATTCGGCATAATCAACCTTTCCGAAAGGAATAAGTATCAAGGGGAAGAGGCAGGAAACAATTACCGGCACAAGGAAGATTGACAGCACCGCAAGATATTTACCCAATACGATTTTCAAAACAGAGACCGGCGAGGTCAAAAGAAGCTGGTCGGTTTTCTGCCTCTGTTCTTCGGCAAGGATTCTCATCGTCAATATGGGAATCATTATAAGAAGTACAAAAAGAACATTATCCATTACGGCTGCTATCGAGGTATTCATGCCGACAAAGTTATTCGCCATTAAATAGATTCCGATAACAAAAAGGTTTACAGCAATAAAAAGGCAGCCTGTTACAGAATAAAAATACTGTCTCAATTCTTTCTTAAATATAGCAAGCATTTAATTATTCCTCCTTCGAAGCACCTGTGAGCTTTAAGTAAACATCTTCCAGTGAAAGCACATCAGAGTGCATATCGAGTATAGGGAGAGAGCTTTCAGCCATCCTTCTGAAAACAGCTTCGCGGATATCGTTCGATGAACTGCTCTCGATAACAGCTTTAGCACAGCCTCTTTCACCCGAAGCCTCAAATCTGATATCACTAATGGCTTCTATGCCTGAGAGAACTTTTTTTACTTCGTCCTCAGAAGCCCTGACCAGAAGATGCATGGTATTTGAATCACTCATGGAATTGGCAAGCTTATCGGGAGTATCCGAGGCAACAAGTTTTCCATGCGAAATTACCATGATATGGTCACATACCGCGCTGATTTCCTGCAGAATATGTGAGCTCAAAATGACAGTATGCTTTTCACCGAGGGATTTTATAAGCTCCCTTATCTCGATGATCTGCTTGGGATCAAGTCCTACGGTGGGTTCGTCCAGAATAATTATATCGGGTGTTCCGAGAATCGCTTCAGCTATTCCGACTCTCTGGCGATAACCTTTGGAGAGGTTTCTGATAAGTCTTCCCTTCATGTCTGAAATCTTTGTGCGTTCCATGACATTTTCGATTTCTTTCGCTCTGTCGGATTTTTTTATCTGCTTTAATTCTGCCGCAAAATTCAGATACTCTTCTACTGTCATATCCATATACAGAGGAGGTATTTCAGGCAGGTATCCGATATGCTTCTTCGCCTCTATCGGCTCCTTTAATATATCATGGCCATCGATAAGAACCGTTCCCTCGCTTGCAGCAAGATAACCTGTTATCATGTTCATTGTTGTGGATTTGCCGGCACCGTTCGGTCCGAGAAAACCATATATGCGTCCGGATTCAATAGTGAAATCAAGATGATCTACAGCTGTATTGTTTCCATAACGCTTAGTCAGATTTTTAACTTCTAACAAGATCTTTCCCTCTCTTCGATATTATATTTGTCAAAATGACACTTCAAGGTATATTACTCTCTATATGTGACGGTTTTGTGAAGCTGTTCATTAACACTTCCTTAATTCCGCACACTAAAAGAATCCGGCAAAGCCGGATTCCGGATTTTTAAGATGCACAGATCCTTATTCTTCGAACTCAACCTGTCCGCTCTTCATGGATTTGATCCTTGCGAGAGAATAAACCTCGAAGCCTGCACCTTCAAGCTTTTTCCTTCCGGGCTGGAAGGATTTTTCTATGAGAATTCCCACACCGCCAACAGTTGCGTGAGCCATTCTGAGCAGCCTGATGGCTCCGGTCACAGCTTCGCCGTTTGCAAGAAAATCGTCGATTATAAGACAGTGATCCTCTGCCTTAAGGAATTTGGGTGAAGCAGTAAGCTCGTAGGTCTTTGCTGTTGTAAATGATGTAACCTCTGTCTGCAGAAGGCTTCCGTTAAGGAGCTTGGAAGGCTGCTTTTTCAATATTACCAGAGGTACCTTAAGTGCTTTGGCAGTCATCAGTGCAGGTGCGATTCCCGAACTTTCTATGGCGACCACTTTTGTAATGCCTTCATCCTTAAAATGCTCTGCAAAATCTGCTGCAATTGCTTCCATCAGTTCTATATCTACCTGATGTGTTATGAAACTGTCAACTTTTAATACATCAGAATTAATCGCCCTTCCGTCGGCCAGTATCCTGTCCTTTAATAACTGCATACCTTTACCCTCCATTTAAGTTGATTAAAGATAGTATAGCCCATTTTGTGAATATTTTCCACAAGAAAAAAATCACTATATTCATATTGCATAAAAAATAATATAAAATTATTTGTGTTTTGTGGAAATATTAGATATTTAGTGGTATTATAGACTTGTATTTAATTAAATCCAAAGACGGAGGGTAGTTTTTATGAAGCAGATAAGTATGCTGGCAATGATACTTGCCGGCGGTCGCGGAAGCAGACTCAAAGAGCTTACCAACAAGGTTGCGAAGCCTGCTGTTTCATACGGCGGCAAATATCGGATCATCGATTTTCCGCTCAGTAACTGTGCAAATAGTGGGGTTGATATAGTAGGTGTTCTCACGCAGTACGAATCAGTACTCTTAAACAGCTATGTTGCCGCAGGCGGTCGCTGGGGACTTGATACCAGGGACAGCGGCGTTTTTGTTCTTACACCAAGGGAGAAGGCCGAGCAGGGACTTGATGTATATCGCGGAACCGCAGATGCAATATCCCAGAATATCGATTTTATTGACCAATATAATCCTGAATATCTTCTCGTCCTTTCAGGAGACCACATTTACAAAATGAATTATGACAAGATGCTCGATGAGCACAAGCGTCAGAATGCCGATGCGACTATTGCCGTTCTGAGTGTTCCTCTCAAGGAAGCAAGCCGTTTCGGAATCATGAATACCGATGAGCATGGCAGAATTGTTGAATTTGAGGAAAAGCCTGAACACCCGAAGAGCACTCTTGCTTCAATGGGTATCTACATTTTCAACTGGAAGCTTCTTCGTAAAATGCTCGTGGCAGATATGAAGGATTCCGAATCCGAGCATGATTTTGGTAAAAATATAATCCCTCAGATGCTTGCAGACGGAAAGAATCTTATAGCTTATCAGTTCAAGGGCTATTGGAAGGATGTCGGCACCATCGATTCTCTCTGGGAAGCAAATATGGATCTTCTCGATGAAAAGAAGAAAGACCTCAACTTAGACGATCGCACATGGAGAATTTATTCCGCTGATGTTTCAGCACCGCCTGCATTTGTAGGAACCAATGCCGAGGTCGAAAAGGTATATCTCACGCAGGGTTCAAGGGTAGAAGGTAATGTTAAAAATTCCGTTCTCTTTACAGATGCGTTTGTTGCGGAAGGCGCAACGGTTACAGATTCTGTACTCATGCCGAGAGTAACGGTCGAAGAAGGTGCAACGGTCACAAGAGCCCTCGTTGCGGACGGAGTTAAGATTGGTAAGGGTGCAAAAGTAGGAAGTGCAGACAGTGAAAACATCCTGCTTGTTTCTAAAAATGTGAAGGGAGCAGAGTAAAATGGCAAAAGCATTCGGCATTATAGCTTCAACACCAAGAAGAATAAATATAAGAGGATTACAGGATTATCGTCCCGCTGCCGCTTTTTCTTTCTGCGGAAGATACAGGGTTATCGATTTTCCAATTTCGAATCTTTCAAACAGCGGTATTGACAATATACAGGTTTATCTTCATGATAACCCGCGTTCACTTACCGAGCATTTAAGTTCCGGACGTCATTATAATATCAACTCAAAGAAAGGCAGAATCCAGCTTCTTTACGGCAAACAGGGATTTATCAATGACATCTATGACACTGACGTTTCCGAGTACCTGACAAATATCGAATATATCAGTCGTATGATACAGGATTATGTGGTCATCGTGCCCAGTTATATGGTATTTAAGCAGGATTTCGAGTCCCTTCTTAATCTCCATATAGAATCGGGAATGGATATCACGATGCTTTATCATAAGGTTGATAATGCAAGGGATCATTTCCTTAACTGCCGCTATCTTAATCTTGATAAGGAACGCAATGTTCTGTCGGTTGAGGAAAACAACGGCAATACAAAAGAAAAGAATATCTACATGGATACCTGTATCATGAAGAAGACTCTTTTTATGGATCTTGTAAAGAAAACGGTTGAATACTCTTCTGCTTACTCGCTTACACAGATGATCGATGTAAAGTGCAGGGAAGGAAAGCTTAAGATTAAGGGAATCGCACACAAGGGGTATTTTGCAGCAATCGATGAGCTGACAAGCTACTATGATGCTAATATTTCCCTCCTCGAAAAAGACGAGATAAAAGATGTCTTCCGTCATGACTGGACCATTTATACAAGGACGACGGATTCCTGTCCTTCACAGATAATGGAAAGCGCAAGGGTTAAAGGCTCACTTATTTCAAATGGATGCACCATCGAAGGTACTGTTGAAAACTGCATAATCGGACGTGGTGTTCATGTTGCTAAAGGTGCCGTTGTTAAAAATTCCATTCTTCTTGCCTATGCAAAGGTTGGGGAAAACGTGATCCTTGACTGTCAGATAGTTGACAAGTGGGCTAATATTTCAAAAACAAAGGAACTTATCGGGAAGCCTTACGAACCGGGATATATACGCCGTAGGGACATACTTTAA
>CAJOPI010000409.1 GCA_905236275.1 uncultured Lachnospiraceae bacterium
CCTTGCTGCTGCAAGATTCAGACAGACCGTTGATTTCGTGAGGATTCTCGAAATTGCGGAAACGGCTGTGGATGTCGAGTGGGAGAGCCTGAGACACAGGATAAGTCCTGAAATGCCTGTAAGAATCGGAATAGCTGCAGATGAGGCTTTCCGTTTCTACTATGAAGACAATCTCGAAATTCTGAGGGATTTCGGGGCAACTCTCGTACCTTTTTCGCCAATGCATGACAGGAAGATTCCCGACGGTATACAGGGTCTCATTTTCTACGGCGGCTATCCTGAGATTTATGCGAAGGAGCTTAGTGGAAATACCGAAATGCGAAGGTCGGTGGCAGATGCTATAAAGGCAGGTATGCCGTCGATTGCCGAGTGCGGAGGCTTCATGTACTTAGGCGAGAGTATCGAGGCTCAGGACAGACAGACCTATCCGATGGTCGGAGTGGTCAGGACAAAATTCTATAACAGCGGAAAACTTGTAAGATTCGGATATATGAGTGTTACCGAGAAGAACAGTTCGTTTCTCGGCAACGGAAAGGCTATCAGGGGGCATGAATTCCATTACTATAACTGTAATGATAACGGCACTGACTGCATAGCCTACAAACCAATAAGAGGCAAGACATGGGACTGCGTTTATGTCGGAGAGAACAGCTGGTGGGGCTGGCCGCATCTCTATTATTCTTCGTGTGCTACCTATGCCGAGAATTTCATAAGGAAATGCAGGCGTTTTGCACCGGTGGGAGGTGAACGGCCTGAAAAATTCCAGCAGATTCTTTGAGAACAGGGAGTGCGAGTATTTCCCATGTCACGAACAGGAGGAAGATTTTAACTGCCTCTTTTGCTACTGTCCTTTGTATTTTCTGGAAAAATGTCCCGGAAATTACAATTTCATCGAAAGGGAAGGAGGAAAGATAAAAAACTGCATCGATTGTAATTTTCCGCATAAGGCTGAAAATTACGATAAGATTATGAAGATTCTAAAGAAAGCGTGTATCAGGAATTAAAAATTCCGAAAAAAGTCCCGAAAACGGCTTATGGATTGAACATAGAACAATGTACAAGTGTTATATTTTACTGCTCTATGTTATACTGAATTTATGAAAAAAGCTCAAAAATATTGATTTTATACGATTTATCTAAGGGTTGATTTAATCAATGACGATTAGTTAAAATTTCGTAGAGAAAGAAATTTTTGAACGATAGATTTGATTAGATGGCAACTATGGTTACCTGTTGATAAAATAATTCAGCTCATGAAATAGTACAGCTTGTAGAAGGGATTCATATGAAATTTACTAAATTAAGTGATACGGATATCAGATGTGTCATGAGCGAGCAGGAGCTTTTTGACAACGGTCTGAATTTGGATGACATCATGGCAAAGACTGACGAGACAAAAAGATTTTTTCGCCAGCTCATGGATAAGGCAGCATCAAAGTTAGGTATGGACTATGGCAATGGCATTCACATGGCATCCGCACAGATAAGCGTTATGGAAGACAGGAGCATTTCAATAGTTTTCCATGAAGCGAATCTCGAGGAGGCTTTGGAGCATGTGACGGGCGGAGATCCCGAAAAGGCACAGTCCCTTAAAAACCGGATTGCCGAGGAAGTCAACGCGCAGAAGGACAGTCTGCCGGAGCTTCCGATTGACATGAAGAGAGAACTGCTCGACATGATGGAAGAACAGTTGAAAATGGGCGGAGAGGGCTCCGTAGAGGCTCTGAGCGAGATCAGACAGCTTCGCGCCGAACTCGATGCACAGGAAGCAAACCGCAATATAATAGCGGAGCTTAAAGCTGCTATGAAGAAGTCCTTCGTGGTACGTTTTGAAAATCTTGAAGAGGGCAGGATTTATGCGAAGAACTGCTCCTCAGTAAGCAGGATAAACAGTACTCTGTACAAATTTAACGAAGACGAGGCTTATTACCTCATTATTCAGCATGATGTAATGCCTGACAGGATTTATGAGGGCATCAGGACGCTTGCCTACGACTTCGGTGATGTTGTAACGCTGAAGGCTCCTGCAAAGCAGTATCTTGTGGAAAACAGTGAGGTTCTGATAGAGAACAATGCTGTGGAAATTTTGAAGGAACTATGAAGCTATGGAATGATATAGAGCCGGTTCTGAGCGGGGAAGAAGTGATTCTCCGCTCAATTGGTTGTCAGAAAACAGACCCTTCCTACGGAGAGTTCAGGAAGGCTTATGAAGAAGCCTTTCAGGAAGCGCGGAAGGCGATAAGGGTAAGGGCGGCTGCTGCTGTGGGACGAATCCCCGCTGATTTTCCGAAATCAATGCGTTTCTACGGCAGGAATTTGATTTTTTTCTGCATAACAGTCGGGGATGAAATTACAAAAGCTACAGATGCTTTTATGGCAAAGGGTGAATTTGTTAAGGGCATGATTGTCGATGGAATAGCTGACAACTGCCTTTTTTCTTGCGAAAAAAACCTCTTGCACGAAATCGAACAGTATGCAAGGGAAAAAAGGTTCGGAATCGAGGGTATTTTTGATGCTCCGGATTCCATAGAGGGCAGGATGCAGAACCTTATTGCGGCAAGGCTTAACTTAAGGGAAAATCTTGGAGTAAGCGTGACGGAGAATTACATGATGTCGCCGGTAAAGACCTATGCCTGCGTGATGCCAATAGTGGAAGATGCGGCTGTCATGAATATTTACCATGATTGCGGGAAATGCCGGAAAAGGGACTGCAGCTACAGAAAGGTGTAAGGGGTGAGTATTCCTATGGCGATAAAGCTTAAAATAAATGCAGGGGAAATAAGCAGGACAGCAGAGGCCGAAAAGGGCGAAATGCTTTTGGAGGTTCTGAGGAGAAATCTCCTCGAAATCGACAGTCCCTGCGGGGGAAACGGAAGATGCGGTAAATGCAGGGTTAAGATAGACGGAAGGGAAGCACTTGCCTGCAGGAGCATTATGGAAAGGGATGCGGAAGTCGAGATAATTGCCTCAGATTCCAAATATGTCAATGAAACGGACATGCTTTCAGAAAATGCGGAAATAAGGCAGGAGGACGAATTTGCAGCAGCAGTTGACTTGGGAACCACGACGATTACGGCAGAGCTTATAAACCTAAGGAATAATAAGACCTGCTGCAGACTGTCATCTATGAACCATCAGAAAATATTCGGCTCCGACGTGATTTCTCGTATAGATGCGGCTCTTTCGGGGAGAAGGGAGAGCCTTAAGGATGCTGTAAGGAAGGATATCATTTCCCTTCTGGAAAAGGCATCGTCGGATTGCGGAATTGACAGCTTAAAGGTAAAAAAGCTGGCGATTTCGGCAAATACTACAATGATGCATCTTCTGATGGGCTGGGATACGTTGGAACTGTCCGCAGCTCCCTTTAAGCCCTACAGCACCGATTATCTTGAAAAGGAATTTGATGAGGTGTTCGGGAAATCGGAGGATTTCAGGGCGAAGGTAATACTGCTTCCCTCTCTTTCGGCTTTTGTCGGAGCTGATATAGTTTCAGGGATTTATGCCCTCGGGATGCAGGAAAAAGAGGAGATAACGGCATTTATCGACTTAGGAACCAATGCTGAAATGGCTGTGGGAAACAGGAACGGGATTTTCCTTACGAGCGCGGCAGCGGGACCGGCTTTTGAAGGCGGAAACATTTCAATGGGAATGGCAGGCGTGGAAGGTGCCGTTTCTGCCGTAAGGATTGCCCCGGACAGCAAAAAGGTGACTGTCAGCGTGATAGGCGATACGGAGGCAAAGGGGATATGCGGAACCGGCCTTATATCCGCTGCGGCAGAGATGCTTAGAACGGGAATAGTGGGGGATAACGGAGAACTGGCTTGCGACTATGCGGAGAAAGGCTTTGTCCTTGCGGAAAATCCGGTCAGGAGGATAAGGATAAGTCAGGAAGACCTTCATAACCTCCTCCTTGCAAAAGCTGCGGTAGCGGCAGGCTATGAAACCCTTGTCAGTGAGGCGGGACTGGATTTTCAGGATATTTCGAGACTCTATTTGGCAGGAAGCTTTGCGGAATGTTTAGATACGGAGGACGCCTTTAGGATAGGGCTGATTCCAAAAGAAATGAAGGGAAAGACGTGTACTGTCGGAAACAGCTCACTTAAGGGAGCTGTCAGATTCCTGTCGGATACTGCCGGAGCAAGGGATGAGTTCGGGAAAATCCTTTCGCTCTCTCATATAGTCGAACTATCCGAAACTAAGGCTTTTGAAAGGATATTTGTGGATAGAATGACATATAGACAATAGGAATTTTTTTAGCTATAATTGTTGACTATGGGATTTTTTCTTAATTCAAATCTGAGAGTTGCAGAGAGGCGGGAATTTATTGATGAACACTGGTGAATTTATTAATGATCTGATTCTCTGGTGGGGGGATTTATCGTACTCGGTCTGGATGTATTTTGCTTTATTCCTGCCCGTTACGGTTATTGTTTATCAGCTTACAGCATCAAGGCACAGAAAGCTTGTCCTGCTCGGAGCGAGCTGGATATTCTTTGCATCCTTAAGCGGATGGCTTCTTATAGTGAATATAGCGGAGTCGGTTTTCGTATGGAAAATGGCTCTGGAAATAGAAAAGATAAGCAAGGATAAAAGCATCAAAAGAAAGGAGAGGGCGGCAAAAAGGAATAAAACCCTTGCAGTAGGCATTGTGAGCCTTCTCTTAGTGCTTGTGGGATTTAAATATCTTGATTTCCTCGGACTGAACATGGTCAGGATATCGGAACTGTTCGGGCATCCTCTTAACTGGAAGTTGCTGAATCTCCTTGCACCGCTGGGTATCTCTTACTATACGCTCATGGCGATATCCTATCTTACGGATGTTGCAAGAGAGGATATAGAAGCGGATAAGAGCCTTGTAAACGTTGCGCTTTACCTTTCGTTTTTTCCGAAAATCGTGGAAGGTCCCATCACGAGATACGGAGAGGATTCGAAGGCATTATTTGCCGGCAATCCCATAAAATACACTGATTTGACGCAGGGCTACCAGAGAATAGCATGGGGTCTTTTTAAGAAGATAGTCATTGCGGACCAGCTCGCACCGTCGATTCCCGCACTTTTCGAGGGAAACTATACGGATGGCGGAGTTGCGCTTTATGGGGCTTTTGCATTTACAATACAGGAATATATGGATTTCTCGGGTTCCATTGACATTGTAATAGGCAGTGCGAGGATATTCGGCATAAGAATGGCGGAAAACTTCACCCAGCCCTTCTTTGCGAAAAATGCATCGGATTTCTGGCACAGATGGCATATAACCCTCGGTAGTTTTTTCAGGGATTACATTTTTTATCCGGTATCGCTTGCAAAGCCTGTAATGAGATTTACGAAGAAGGTCAAGAATATCGCGGGACAGGGTGTTGCGCATTTTACCGCGCCGACCATAGCCCTCTTTCTGGTATGGCTTTCCAACGGTATCTGGCATGGACCGAGATGGACCTACATCTTCTATGGAATGTATTATTTCGTGTTTATTTTCATAGAGAATATTTTGGAAGAGCCATTCCTTGCATTTTTGAGGAAAATACATCTGAGAGAGGATTCCGCAGCGGTCAGGGTGTTCCGTTTTATAAAGCTTTTCTTCATAATAATAATCGGAGAAATGTTCTTCAGGGCACAGACTATGGAAGCAGGAATTGAAATGTTTAAGAGCATATTCACTAATCTCAGATTCGATATGCTTCTTGCAAATATCGGAAACCTGAACATGGACTTTTACGCTTTTGTATCGGTTTATGCGGGTCTTGCGGTAGTCATTGCCGTAAGTATCATGAAGGAAACACATTTCCCTATAAGGGCGAAGCTGGAGAGCCTTCCCATTCCGGTAAGGTTTGCCTTCTGGTATGTCTGCATATTCGTGATAATTATCTTTGGAGCCTACGGAACGGGTTATTCTTCGGAGGATTTGATATATGCACAGTTTTAATAAAAACGTCCTGTCCTGGCTTGAAGAGTCAGCTTCCAAATATGCCGGCAGGACGGCATATGAAGATGAAAACGAGAGCATAAGCTTCGCAGAGCTTGAAGAGGAAGCGAAGAGGATAGCTAGTGCAATTATTAAGGCTGAGCTGCCGGATATGCCCATAGCGGTAATGATGGGAAGGAGCGTCCATACGATAGCGGCATTTTTGGGCGTAGTCTATTCCGGAAGGGCTTATGCGCCGATAGAGGCGAAAGACCCCTTAAGCCGCAGGGATAAGATACTTGCGAATCTTAAAAATCCGCCTTTGATAACGGAGGATGAGAGCGGCAGCCTTAATTTTGCTGAACTTCTGAAAAGCCCGATTGATGAGGACGCACTTGAAAAGGTCAGAAGACAGATGACGGAGAACGACCCCTTATATATAATCTATACCTCCGGTTCGAGCGGCAATCCCAAGGGTGTGATAAGCTCGCACCGTTCGCTTATGGCTTATATAAAAGCCTACAGTGAGGTGATGGATATCAATGAAACGGATGTGCTCGCATCCCAGTCACAGCTTGACTACATAGCTGCCATAAGGGATATATACCTCCCTCTGTTGACGGGAGCAAAGACCTTTCTCCTGCCGAAGGAATACTTCATGCAGCCGGATGTGCTTTTTGACAGCATGAACCGGCATGGAGTTACGGCGGCGGGCTGGAGCAGTTCGGCGGTAACGGTGCTTACAAAGCTCGGAGCCTTCAAGGAAGGCAGTTTGAAGGGATTTAAGAAGCTCTGTTTTTCGGGTTCGGTTATGCCTGGGAAGGTGCTTGCACTCTGGCAGGAAAATCTTCCTGACTGTAAATTCGTCAATCAGTACGGACCTACCGAGGCAACGGCTTCCTGTACCTATTATGAGATAGGCCACAGGGTAAGCGAGGACGAAATCCTGCCGGTAGGCAGGGCTTATGACAATTACAGGGTATTTCTCCTGACGGAAGACGATAAGAAAGTGCCGGACGGAGAAATGGGTGAAATATGCGTGGCAGGTCCCTGCGTGGCTTTGGGATATTATAATGACAAAGAGCGTACAGAAAAGGCTTTCGTACAGAATCCGCTGAACAGTGCCTATCGTGATATCATCTACAAAACCGGTGACATCGGAAGGTTCAGGGAAGACGGACTCTTAGAATTTCATGGGCGCTCCGACAGGCAGATAAAGCACATGGGACACCGCGTGGAGCTTGACGAGATCGAGGCGGCGGCAATGGAGATAGAGGGTGTCAGCGAATGCGCAGCCCTTTATGATACCGAAAGGGAAAATATATGGCTTCTTTATACGGGAAATGCCGGGGCGAGAGACATATCGGTAAAATTAAGAAATATGATTCCTCTTTTCATGCTGCCGCGAAAGCTGAAGCAGATTGAGGAGCTTGCAAAACTGCCTAATGGCAAAACGGATATTAAGAGATTGGAAAAAGATACTTTCGGAGGTAAGTAAAAATGAGAGACAGAATTATCGAGATTTTAAGCGGAGTAAGGGCTGATGTTGATTTTGAGAAGGAAACAGAGCTTGTAAGCGGAAATATCCTTGAATCCTTTGATATTGTGGATATAGTAGCAGAGCTTGATGATGAATTTGACATAGAAATCGGACCTAAGGAACTGAAGGCAGAGAACTTTGACTCTGTAGAAGCTATAGAGGCTCTTGTAGAGCGTCTTATGGGAGATGAGTGAATTGACACCTGAATATGTATTCAGCGCGGAAAGATTTGCAGATAGGATAGAAGCTATCGCGTCGAGCCTTAAGGATATCCCGCTTGTTTATTCCATGAAGGCAAATCCCTTTCTGCTGCACTGTCTGCCGGAAAAAATAGATATGGTAGAGGTCTGCTCACCGGGAGAGCTTTCCATCTGCGAAAAGATGGGAGTTCCCGGTGAAAAAATCCTCTATTCCGGAGTTGTAAAGGGATTGGAGGACAGTATCAGGGCTCTTAAGCTTGGGGCAAGATACTTAACTGCGGAGAGCAGGGGTCAGTTTGAAACCGTCAGAGAGGCTGCTTTGAAGAGCGACATCAGGGCTGAGGTCTTATTGAGACTGTCCTCCGGCAATCAGTTCGGTATGAGCAGGGAAGACCTTCTGGCAATAATCGGACAGGATAAGGATACATCTCCTGTCTGCATAAAGGGAATACATCTTTTCTCCGGCACTTCAAAGCGAAAGGTCAGGGCTGTTGAAAAGGATCTGGATGCCATTCGGGAGCTTTTGTCAGAAGCAGAGGAAAAATACGGCTTCAGGGCGGATATCGTTGAGTACGGTCCGGGTCTCGGGGTGGATTATTTCGAGAAAAGCTCCGCAGAGTCGGAGGAGGCTGAGAGAAATACGCTAAAGGAAGCTTCGCAGTATCTTAACGAATTTTCGAAGGAATATCCTTTAAGCATCGAAATGGGGAGGTTCATGGCTGCGCCTGCGGGGTATTATGAGACAAGAGTGGCAGATATCAAAACGACCGGAGGGGTGAATTACTGCATGACGGACGGCGGTATTCACCAGCTTAATTATTTCGGGCAGAACATGGCTATGAAGATACCGGTGATAGAGCAGATACCGGCGAGAGAGGGAGCCCGGAAGAAGAGCTACTGTCTTTGCGGAAGCCTCTGTACGACTGCGGACGTGCTTGTAAGAGAAGTTGAACTGGACGAGCTTCAGGTCGGGGATATTTTAAGATTCGAAAGAGCGGGGGCTTATTCCGTAACCGAAGCACCGGCACTTTTCCTTTCAAGGGATCTGCCGGAAATATATATCGAGAAAAAAGGCGAAAAAAGACTTGTAAGACCGGGAAAGGCAGCATTTGAGATAAATTGCTGAAGAAGTTTTTGCTGCGCAAAAGGGTGCCCCTCAACGCTGCATAAGTAATGTCTAAGCGCATCAAAAACATGCGCTAAGTCATTACTTAACGCCCACTTCATATTCTCACGCAGCCAGCAGCAAAGTGCTGGCTACTGATTGAATAGGAACTGAATCATAACAAGATTATAACAATTTATTAAATGTACTTGCAGAGGTGCATAAAAAATGATAAAGTATACAAGGAAAAAATAGCCTTTTAGAATTAGGTTATGACAGGGCGGTATGAAGACAGCCTGTTTATATAATAGCCGCAGACGGCTTTACAAGAGGAGATTTATTATGAAACGCAGATTCCGTATTTTAAGTATTCTTTTAGCGTCGGTACTTACTTTTACGTCAGTTACCGCAAATACTGTATACAGTGTATACGCAGAAGAAGAGTCCGATGACGACAGCGGAGACGAGGACGAGCACGAAGACGAAGAAGAACACGAAGAAGAGGAAGAAGAGGAAGAGCGCGAAGAGGAAGAAGAACGCGAAGAAGAGGAAGAGTCCGGGGAAGAAGAGGAAGAGGATTCGGCTGATTCGGCAGAGGAGAATGCAGACGAGGGCAATTCTGAAGAGGAAAATCCGGAACAGGAAGAAGGCTCTTCTGAAGCTGCCGAGGGTGATACAGAGGATGAAAACTCGGAAGATAATGAGTCTACCGGGGAGACCGAAGCTTCTGAAGCTACATCTGATGCCGGTGAAGCAGCTTCAACAGAGGCAGCGGCTACTGAGGAAG
>CAJOPI010000410.1 GCA_905236275.1 uncultured Lachnospiraceae bacterium
ATTGATAACTAAGCCTATGCTGACAGGGGATGCGGGATTCCTCCTCTCATTCGGGGCGGTCACAGGCATTGCCCTGATAGAGCCCGCTTTTAAGCACCTTATTGACCTTGAGCTTCCGGGAACAATAGAGTCGGCAATGGCCAGCTTTTCGGTAATGCTCTTCACACTTCCAATCCTTTTATATTTTTATTATCAGATCCCGATTTTTTCCATAGTTCTGAACCTTATCATAGTGCCGCTTCTCGCAGTCCTTATGATAATGGGGATAATAACGGCTCTCTTAGGTCTTTTTGGGGTTCCCATAGTCGCTTTGCCGGCTGCGCTCTGCCATCTGATAATTCTGTTCTATGGTGCCTGCTGTCGGATTTTCAGCGAAGGGGACGGGATGATAATTGTGGGCGGAAGACCTTCGGCTCTGAGAATCTTTCTCTACTATCTGATACTTTTTACCATGATAATTTTGCTTTACAGACTTAAGAGAAAGGGATTTAAGGCTTTATTGCTTCTGACGGCTCTCAGTGCAATGCTTCTCTTGATGTTTTTTAAGCCCGTCAGGGGGATTGACTACCTTATGCTCGATATCGGGCAGGGGGACTGCAATTTGCTGAGAAGTCCGACGGGAAACTGCTATATGGTGGACTGCGGAAGCAGCGATGAGAAGGAAATCGCAAAATACAAGGTCATTCCGGCGGTTAAATCAATGGGGATTTCGAAGATTGATATTGCGGTAATGACTCATTCGGATGCAGACCACATCAACGGATTTGAGGAGATTTTAGGGATGGAGGAGGCTCAGGGAATAAAGATAAAGACCCTGCTGATGCCCGATATAGGCGAAAAGGACGAGTCCTACAGAAGACTTATGGAGCTTGCGGGGAAAAAGGGCTGCAAGGTGCGGCTCATAAAGAAAGGAGATGAATTCAAGGACGGAGAAATGACGGTCAGATGCCTGAATCCTGAGAAGGGCTGCAGGGCGGAGGATGCGAATGATTACTCGACGGTACTGAGTGTGAGATACAGGAATTTCTCACTTTTGCTCACCGGGGATGTTCAGGGAGAAAACGAGGAGAAGTTAAAAGAGGAGGCGGAAGGTGCTTATACGATTTTGAAAGTCGCGCATCATGGCTCGAAGAATTCCTCACCGGAGGAACTTTTAAGGCTGATAAGACCCGGATATGCCCTTATTTCCTGCGGAAGAGAGAACCGTTATGGGCATCCCCATAAGGAAACCATGGAAAGACTTGAAGCTGTTGGGGCGGAAAGCTTTATAACAAAAGATTCCGGCGCGATAGAAGTAAAAAGCGACGGAAGGAATTTAAAAATAAAGGAGTTTTTAAGAAAATGATAAAAAAGATCAATAAAAAAGACAGGGAAAGAATAAAGACAATGGCTGCGGTTTCCGCACTTGCACTGATGATGAGCTCGGCTGTGCCTTTTGCTTATGCGGAGACCGGGGGCAGCAGATCTGCAAATGAAATGCAGGCAGAAGATTCCATGCAGTCGGGGAACGGCAGGGAGGCGGAAGAATTAAGCTCAGAAAATTCACGCTCGGAAAACTCGCGCTCGGAAAATTCCCGTTCCGAGAATGTTAAAAATGAGATATTTTTAAGCGTGAGTAAAGACGGGGTCAGCTATACGAGAGAAAAGGTGAAGCTTTATATAGACCTGTCGGACAGCCTTGATAAAGGGATAAGAAATCTGGAGATTTCACCTGAGCCTCTTAATGTCAAAGCCGTCGAGAGCCATGGAAATGGCGGGATGAAGAGAGCGGAGGCCGAGGTCTTCGAAAACGGGATATACAGGATAAGGGCTTTTGATGACGAGGGGAATCTGTCGGAGCAGAGTATAGAGGTAAAGAGCATCATGAAAAGGCAGGCGGCAATGGCGACGGATTCCTATAAATATAAGGTCAGCTTCAGGCCTGAAAAAGTGCGTTCTTCGGAGCTTCCGAAGGAGGAGCCTTTGCCTGAGAGACAGGAGGGACTGTCGCAAAACAGGCCTAAGGAAACAAAGCCTCAAAAACAGAATTATTCACCGGAATACAAGAGATTTATCAGAAATGGCAGCGGGGATTCTGCGGAAGAGAATGCCGATTCGGGAGACCGGTTTGATTTAGAGGGTGAAAAGAAACTGGCAGGCTTTTCGGCAATAGAGGACTCTGCTGCGGCAGAATATCTGAAGAAGGTACTCGGGCTTGACGGTGAAAATGAGGGAGAAGAGCTGGTATATAATGCGCTTACAGGGAAAATGGAAAGAAAGAGCGAGGCGAATAAAAGGAATAAAAAAGCTGTGGGCGTAGGAATAGCCGTATTTCTCGCCGGAATCATGCTTTTTGCAACAGTTAAGCCCATGTCTTTTATTTTGTCCAAGCTTAAGCTAAATTTCAAAAAATAAAGTTCCGATATAATGAATAACGAAGTCTAAAATTTTGAGGAGGTAGGTCTGATGAAATTTAAGAAAATCGCTCTGTTGGTCATAGCGGTAGTCTTCGTGCTGATGCTCGGTGCGATAATTTTTCTGGCAATCAGGATGAATGGGGAGCACGCGGCTTATGTTGCTGCCGCCGAAGAGCTTGAAAATGCACAGAGGAGTATTCAGGGGCTGAATGACCAGCTTACAGATGCAAAGCGGACGATTGCCGAATATGAGGGTGTGGAGTTCGATGAAGAGGCAGAGCAGGAAGACCCGCTTGCAGGGCTTTCGATTTCCGATATCGCGACATTTGATCTTTCTGATGAAATGACCATAAAGCTCGCGGCAGATCCGGAGGTTTCGGAGGACCATTATGTTAAGGCAGGCATCACCCTGTCACTGAATACAAAGAATGAAGATTATGCGACTTATTCGGAAACCCTCGCAAGCAACGAAGGACTTATAATGGACAGCATAAATAAGGTCATTGGTAAATATACATATACAAAAATACAGAAAATTAAGGTTACCGATGTCCAGAATGCTATCTTAAAGGAACTCAGACGTATGTATGACTCTGATTTCATAGTGGCTGTTTCCTTCAGCAGCTGGTATATACAGTAGAGGACATGTTTGACAGCTAAGACTTGACGTAAAGCCGAACCTGTGAGAAGATAGAGAACATGGGACAGACGGCTGATGATATAAAAAATAAGACTTTCAGGAGCGTCTATCTCCTTTATGGGGATGAGGGCTACTTGAAAAGTCTTTATAAGAAGCGTTTTATATCGGCACTGGTTTCGGAAGGTGACAGCATGAACTTTGCTGTGTATTCGGGAAGCGGGACTGATACAAAGGAGCTTATGGGATTAGCCGACACGATGCCGTTTCTGGCGGAGAAAAGACTGATAATAGTTGAAGAGAGCGGGTTTTTCAAGAAATCCAATGAAGAACTGTCGGATTACCTGAAAAAAGTTCCTGAGGAAACCTGCATCGTTTTCATCGAAAATGAAGTTGACAAGCGTGGTAAAATGTACAAGGCTGTATCGAAATACGGCTGCGCTGAGGAGATGAAAACGCCGGAGGAAGCCCAGCTTAAGAAATGGGTCGCAGGAACGCTTCAGAAAAACGGTAAAAAAATTCGCAGTTCATCTGTGGATTTTTTTATTGCAAGAGTCGGAAACAGTATGTGCAGCCTTGAAAGCGAAATGGAAAAGCTGATTGCCTACAGCGGTGAACGCGAGGTTATCGAGGATTCTGACATAGAGGCAATCTGTTCGGTTCATCTGTCCAATACGGTTTTTGATCTTGTGGATGCGGTATCCGGCGGTCACCGGAAAAAGGCAATGGAGCTTTACGGAGAAATGCTTTCCGCAAAGGAGCCGGCAATGAGGATACTTTTCCTTATAGTAAGGGAATTTGCGGCACTGCTTGCCGTAAAAGAGCTGAGCAGGAATACAAGGGATAAGAAGGAAATTGCCGCGGCAATCGGGAAGCCCTTCTTTACCATAGGCAAGTATCAGGCGGCAGCTGCAAGATTCGGTACGGATAAGCTGAAAAAGGCCATAGAGGAGTGTGTCGAAATGGAAGAGTCGGTAAAGACCGGAAGAATTACCGACACACTGAGCGTTGAGCTTATCATTGCGCATTTGAGTAACAGAGAGGATGTGTAATTTATGAGGGATATACCGGTCAAAGGTGAAAAATACAGGCATTTCAAGGGAAATGACTATGAAATATTAGCAGTTGCGAGACATTCCGAGACGATGGAAGAGCTGGTCATATATTTCCCCGTAAAAACTCCGGAGAAAATTTTTGCCAGACCTCTGACGATGTTTATGAGTGAAGTAGACCATGAAAAATATCCGAATGCCGGACAGGATTACAGATTCGAGAAAATAGCCGATGCACCGTCAGCAGGCTTTGATACGGCTTCCGCTGATGATGGACTTGACGGTGTCTCACCGATGCTGCTCGAATTTCTTGATGCTGACAGTTATGCTGACAAGCTTCTGATATTTGACAGGATGAAGAATATCATCACAGACGAACTGATAGATGCGATAGCCGTTTCACTGGATACGGAGGTTGACAAGCTTCCGCTGGAGGAAAGATACAGGCAGATAAAGGAAATCCTTTTGATGCAGGAATCATACGAAACTACGAGATTAAGGGGATAAGGGGAATTATGAAAATTTTGTCATTTGCTGTGCCATGCTACAATTCGGCAGAATATATGAGACACTGCATTGATACGCTTCTCGAAGGAGGAGAAGAGGTCGAGATACTTATTATCGACGACGGCTCCACCAAGGACAACACAGCTGAGATTGCTGATGAATATGAAAAAAAGTATCCTACTATCTGCAGGGCTATCCACCAGCCGAACGGCGGACATGGGGAAGCCGTAAATACGGGTATCAGGAATGCAAAGGGACTTTATTTCAAGGTTGTTGACTCAGATGACTGGGTTGACCATGAAGCCTATATGAAGGTTCTCGAAACCCTGAAGGACATGATATATGGTGAAGATGTCCTCGATATGCTGGTATGTAACTTCGTTTATGAAAAGGTAGGTGTAAAGAGAAAGAAGGTCATGACCTACCGTTTTGCGCTTCCGAGAGAGAAGATGGTAAACTGGGATAATATCGGTCATTTCCATAAAGGACAGTATCTTCTCATGCACTCGGTAATATTCCGCACAAGAATGCTTCATGACTGTGGTTTGAAGCTTCCGGCGCATACCTTCTATGTGGATAATATCTTTGTATTTGAGGCATTACCCTATGTCAAGTCCATCTATTATTTAGATGTGAATTTCTATCGCTATTTTATAGGCAGGGAAGACCAGTCGGTAAATGAGAAGAATATGATAGCGAGAGTTGACCAGCAGCTTCGGGTGACCAGAATGATGCTTGACTTCTTTACTTCAAAGAAGCTTCCGAGAGGAAAGCTCAGGAGATACATGATAAGCTATCTGGAGATAATGATGTGTGTATCCTCAATAACGCTCATTCAGGCAAATACGGAGGAGGCACTTCAGAAAAAGAAGGAGCTCTGGGAGTATCTGAAGGAAAAGGATTTCTGGCTTTACTGCAAGCTTAAGAACGGCGTGCTTGGAAGGACGGTCAATCTTCCCGGAAAACCCGGCCGTAAGATTTCAATCGGCGGCTATAAGGTAGTCCACTGGTTTGTGGGTTTTAACTAAAAAAGCAAAATAAAAAGTGCCCGAGGGCACTTTTTATTTTGTATTTATGATTCCAGTGCAAAAAGCCTGTTCACACCTGCGCTTGC
>CAJOPI010000411.1 GCA_905236275.1 uncultured Lachnospiraceae bacterium
CAGCGGAGATATATTTGATCTTATTGGAAAAGAATATGGAATATCAGAGTTTAAAGATCAGTTCCAAAAGGCATCAGAGATTTATGGCATATCCGTAGAAAAATATAATTCTGGAACGTACGCACAACAGAGAAAACAAGCGGTAAAAATCATCAGTAACGTTGCAGCCGCACAAAAGTCTTCTAATATGACGGAATACTACAAGAAATGCCATGCTTCCATCAATGACACTTCTTATTTTAGTGGAAGAGGTATATCAACGGAGCTTCTTGACCGTTTTCAAATTGGTTATGATGCTTCTTTTACAGACAACGGTAAGTTAAAGAGACCAATGCAGGCGGTTATATTTCCTACTTCTGGGGAGAATTTTGAAGCAAGAAACGTTTCTGTTGTTGCTGGCGGTGAGGGATTCAGATATTATAAACACGGATCCGCTACCCTCTTTAACGGAGCTGTCTTGGCAAATGAAAAAGAAAAATCTATTTTTGTTGTTGAAGGCATAATTGATGCTCTTTCCGTTATGGAAGCTGGGGGACAGGCAATAGGTTTATCAAGTGCAGATAATTATAAATTGCTTATATCCGTGCTCGATAAAGTGGTACCGGCAAAACCTTTGATACTCTGCTTTGATGCAGACGAGACCGGTAAAAATTTTGAAGCTAAACTTATTGAATACCTTGACAAAAGACATATTCCTTATTTATCGGCAACGAAGGATATTGTTGGAGAAAATCATGATCCAAATGACAGACTCGTAAAAGATGCGGACGGATTAAAAGATGCTATCGTTTCCGTATATGAAAAGGTTGCTACTCTTCCTGATCCAGCTGAGGAAGCAAAGGCAGAGTATCTTAAAACAAGTGCGGGTAAATCTTTATCGGCGTTTATAAAAGCCATAGAAGCAAATGGAAAAAAACCGAGATTATCCACAGGTTTTAAGGATATAGATGCAGCATTGGATGGCGGCATCTATACTGGTTTATATATCATAGGTGCAATATCGAGCCTTGGAAAGACTACTATTGTATTACAGATTGCAGACAATCTTGCAAAACAAGGACGAGATGTACTTTTTTTCAGTTTGGAGCAAAGCAGATATGAATTAATGAGCAAGTCTGTGAGCAGAGAGACATACTTGTATTGTCGAAATAAATGTCTTAAAAGCAATAACGCAAAGAGCAATCTTGCCATTATGGATGGGCGTAGGTGGGCAGACTTTACAGATACGGAAAGCGATGTCGTCATGGGGGCACTTGATGCATACGGTAAGTATGCAAATCATATTTTTATCTATGAAGGTATCGGTAATATTTCGGTAGATGAAATCCGGGAAAAGATAAAAAAACATATTTCTATTACGGGCAATAAACGCCCTATTGTGTGTATTGACTATTTGCAGATACTGAAGGCTGCTGAAGGTGATGACAGGGCTACCGATAAGCAGGTAGTAGACCATAATGTGACGGCACTTAAACAGCTCTCCAGAGATTTTGACCTACCGATAATAGCGGTATCTTCTCTGAATCGAGAAAACTACAAGAGCAAGATAAATATGGCTGCTTTTAAAGAGTCCGGAGCTATTGAATATGGCTCTGATGTTTTAATTGGACTTCAGTTTACAGGTGTCGGTGATGAAGGTTTTGATGTAAACAAAGCAAAGACAAAGGAACCCCGAAAGATTGATTTTTGTATTTTGAAAAACAGAAATGGTAAAATTACGACTGATGGAATTCCCATGACATTCTATCCGGTGTTCAATTGTTTTATGGATGCGGATGGCGTAGACGGTGATGGCGGATTCGTTCCACTCACAAAAGAAATGGAAGATGAACTGCCTTTTGACGGATAATAAAAATGTGAACTGTACCTTCTTTATTTCCATGCAGAAGGTTAAACGCCACCATCTTTAGAAGGTGAGCGGTTTAGCGTTGACTCAATCTTAAAATAATATTATAATAAGATTGAGTCAACATTTTATAAATATTTTATTGAAAGGAATGAATATATGGAAGTCATAGCATTAGCTAATCAGAAAGGCGGTGTCGCAAAGACCACATCAACCTATAATTTGGCGGCAGTAAAAGCTCAAAATGGCGAGAAGGTTCTAATGGTAGATTTGGATCCACAGGCATCACTCACTATTTTATGTGGTATGATGCCTGGAAAGGAAAAATATTCGATATGTAATTTATTTGACTTGAACATGGATCCTTTTGATTGTGGGTATGAGGTGAAAAAGTCTGGACTTAATAATCTGTACATTATTCCATCAGACATTGACTTGGCAGAAAAGGAGCAGATCTTATCCGGCAGATATGAACGCGAGAAAATCTTGAAAAAGCAGCTTTCAAAATTCGATGGAGAGTTTGATTACATAATTATAGACTGTCCTCCGCAATTAGGCATCCTGACACAGAATGCACTTGAAGCGGCTGATAAGGTAGTTATTCCTACTAAGGCAGAGTATTTGTCATATCGAGGTGTAAGAGCTATAAAAAGAACAATATTTAATGTAAAGGAAGGTGGAAATCCCAATCTGGTTTTAGATGGTTTTATTATTACTATGTTTGAAAAGGTAATAAATGACCAAAGAGACATGGTTGATCAATTTGAAAAGGAAGCCCCCATTCTTGGACTTGTAAAGAAGTCAGCGGATGCGTATAGAAGTATTATAGATGGGACTCCGGTTGTAATCAGTAATAAAAAAAGTGATGTATCTTTGGCATATAGGGAAATTGCTGATAAGCTTTAATTGATATATATAAAACATTAAGATAATATTGAAGCAACATTATCTTAATATCAGAAAGGGGAAAATTATGGCAATAGAGAGAAAAAAAGAAAATAAGTTTGACAACATAGTGGCAGACTTGGATGAGCAGGAAGCAATCGCCCAAAAGAAGTCTGAAAAGGTGGTTAATGCGATTACTGGCAATAGTGTCAAAACCAAAGAAATCCATGATAAAAATGGTCGTGTACGTATTGTAAAAGTTGCGGAAAAGAGAAAGACCTTTCCTGTTTACATTCCAGAAACTCTCTATGTACAGTTTGATGCCATAACTACAGCTTATGGTAAGTCAAATAACTCTGCAATAGTAGAACTGATACGAGATTATGTTACAGAAAAAAAGAGCGTGCTGAACGAAATATAAATAGCGTTAATCTAATAGTATTATAATATTAGTTCAATATTGATTGAACGTCTATAATATATTGTTTGAAAAGGTGAAAGATATGTCATTGCGCAAGCAGCAAGAAGCCTTAAAAAGAAAGGTAATTGCAAATGAAGAAGAAATGTTAGGTGAAGAGTGTTTCGAATGCTATATCAAAAAAGAAAATACAAAAGCCATTCGGGAAAAGTTAATTAAAACGAGTCATTATTATCATATTTTAAAGTTAATGGGAGATCAGGATTTAGACGAGCGAAAGATGGATATAACCTTTGCCCTGATAAAAGAGAAAATCATCAAGGTTAAAGACAAGGATATGCAGCGTACTGAGGTAATAAAGAGTAACCTTATAGGAAATCACACGTCTGCATGGAACATAGCCCATTATCATTATGAAAAGGCCATAAAAACACTTTGCATGATGATGGTTACGTTTATGGATTACATTGTCCAGGAAAAGGGTGAAGAGTCTATTTTGTATGAAGGACTTGATAAGACCAAGTATTTTAATCTATTGGATGAAATTACGGCTTTAAATGAAGAATATCAGGATGATTATTTTTCGATATGCGCATTTGATTTTTGTACAAAGAAATTGGGAGAGTACATGGAAATCCCTGAATATTCTAATATAGCAAGGGAGCATAACCGTGTCATAAATAATGGAAATCCGGAGCTTGTAACCACGGTAATGCAGCGGCTGAAAAAAATATGCGGAGACCGAAGAAGAGAAGTCTTTATTGATATTGAGAAGGCATATACGCCGGAACCGTTATATTTAGAGGAAATATTTGACCTGTGTTATCAGAAGGCATTAGAACAGTACGAAAGTGAAGAAATTGCCATGTCTGATTTTGCAGGCCTTGTATCAAGAGTAAACATGCTCTATCAAGGAAATGTAAGACAATAGGTTTGCAGAAAATCGCTCCATATTTAGCATAAAAATAGATTCTTGCTAAGAGATGGTAGAAGAAGGTATATGGCAGTAGAAAGATCAAGATGGATAGATAGAGAAAATACCGCAGTTGTTGATTCTACGGAGTCCACACAGGTTATAGAAAGAAACGGAAATAAGATTGGTAAATTTATTCAACAGAATAGTCCGGTAAATAATGAAATGATACGTAATGCCACAATGAACGATCTATACACAGCGGAAATTGATGGGCAAATACAGATGATTCCCACGGTCGTGAGAGAGAAACATGGAAAAGCAAAACCGGTAGTTTCTTATGTTTCGTTTTCCTATGATGATGCGGTTGACCTTGAATTTCTTAATAAAAAGGGCAGATTCAATATAACGGCATACGACAGGCGAGTTTACAATGCAGTGTGTACTTTATTTATTAACGGAAGAAAGACAGTGTCATTGACGGAAATATTCAGCGTTATGACCGGATATACAAGAAAAAATCCTGCAAAGAGCCAGATGGAAGCTATTGAACGCTCATTGGAGAAGCTGAAGAACATTAAAGTTTTCATTGATTTAACGGATGAAGTTAAGCATAAAGTCATCGAAGATAAACAGCCGCTCATTGATGCCGGAATATTAAGGGATCACAGCGACAAAATCAAGAAGGCAGTCATTGAAGATAATATGCTTCATTTCCGTAAAGGAGAGATTATCAGTGAAAAAGGGAAAGTGTTTAAGAGTATTCAGATAGTAGGAGAGCCTACTTTACTTACATATAATAGAGCCAAGAAAACACTTCTCACTATTCCTATGGAATATATTGGTCTTGAAGGACAGAATGCCACCGATAAGACCATAGCTTTTCAGGATTATCTTCTGATGCGTATTTTTGGATTTAAAAACAAGAAGATGAGAGAGAAAAAGGTGCTTTACGACACGCTTTACAGAGATTCAGGACAGGAAAAGCCAGGGGACAGCAAAGGCTTTATTCGAGATCGCGAAACTATCACAAAGATAATGGAGGAGTGGAAAAAAAAGGGACTTATTAGGGGATTTGAAGAAGTAAAAGAAGGTAGATCATATGTAGGAATTGTTTTTTATGTGGAGGAAAAGGAAGAAAAATAAACCACTCAATGTTTTTAGCCGGTTGTTTTTTTCTTATTATTTTTTGAAATAGGATGTTTTCTTTGACAAAAATCGACATTTCTATAATAAGTTATTATATGTCGATATTAACCTTATGTGACTGAATAAATGAAATAATTTAAAAAATATTATAATTTTTTGAGAAGTACTTTTTTACAAAAATGCAGAACATTACAAACGAAAATTCTTGGTGGCTACACCCCCAAACCCCTGTAGAATTTGGCGTTTGATAGAGATGAAGAAAATCTCTATCAAGCGCCAAATTTTGCATAATATAAAATAAATCCCTGCTATAATGCCCATTCGGATTTAGAAACAAACAGGCCATAAAATAATATTGCCAAATCACTGACATATGCCATATCTTATTATATTTGTCATCTTATTGACATGAGTTTTATGCAATTCATGTTGAGCAATGTGTCATCGTACTGACAGGCTAAAATATGCTATTATTTAATGTGTCATTTTATTGACGAGTAAAGAATGAAAACAGTGTCACCTTTCTGACACTAATTTTATCTATTTAAATCTTAAACAATGTGTCATGTTAGTGACAAGTCTTGATTATTAGTTTGCCAATAAGGCGACATAAATATAAAAAATATTATTGTCATCTTACTGACAAGATATGAGGCTAAGACAATTTGTCAGTAAGGCGACAATGGAATAATAAGGCCTTTCGTCGTTTATAGTGGGTAATTCGTATGCGGGTTTACATGGAGAGGACGGTATGATAGCCTGACTGGCAGATCATTCCGTCAGAGGCTCCATGTCAACCCCATACGAATACTGAATTCACCCACTAAAAGTGACGAATAACCAATAATAAGTTTTGCTTCCAAGACCCCTGAAGGAAAAATGCACGAGGGCGGCAGCAATAGCCCTCGCAGGTGCAATGATGGCAGGGACAATTCCTGCTACGATATTCCCTACAACGGTACAGGCAGCCAACGCATCGCTGACGGCAAAAGCAAAGTCTATAAGCAAGATCAAGCTTAAGTGGGGAAAGACCAAGCATGCCAAAAGGTACAAGGTCAAGATGAAGGTCAATGGCAAGTGGAGGCTCGTCAAGACCACGAAGAAGCGTAAATGCGTCATCAAGAACCTTGGGGAGTACCGCAATTACAAATTCAAGGTAATCGCAATCAAGAAGATGCCAAATGGCAAAAAGAAAAAGGTAAAGTACATGCCGGTGTCTGCAAGGACTCTCACCGATGACGTGTTCCCATCCGTTTCAATCGTAAGCGAGTACAACCTTACCAATTTGAAGCCGGACGACTCCGTAAGGCTTGTTGCCGATGCATCAGGCGGGGACATCAAGTACCAGTGGGGATATTACGACAGCAATTCGAAATATCACAAACTTAGCGGGGAGACCAGCAAGGGCTATGTGTTCACTGCAAAGGAGAACATGGATAATTACAGGTTCGTATGCACGGTAAAGAATCACAAGGGCAAGCAGAAAGCGACAACTGATGCCCTGAGCGTCGCATCATCAAACGGCGGTGCGGCTTCGCAGAACGGCGGAAACTCTTCTTCCAGCACGACCCACACCCTCACAGGAGACTACACGACAAAGCGCATGCCGTCAAGCAGCGGCGAGTACGTGTCATTCTCTGTTGATTCTGATACGGAATACAGTTCTATAGCGTGGTATGACGCTTCCACAAAGACACAGGTATCAACGAAGGATATCCTGCAGCTCAAGCCGTCAGACCTCGGGGTAGGAACGTTCAAGTATTACGCTAAGGCTAAGTTCCCTGACGGGGGAAGCGCAAAGTCGGGTACTTTCACGTTGGAAGTATATGATGCTGATGAGGCAGAAAACTCCGGAGTAACGGCACAGGTGGAGCAGCCAAACGTAGGC
>CAJOPI010000412.1 GCA_905236275.1 uncultured Lachnospiraceae bacterium
CCGACTGCCAATATCAAATCATTGTCAGCTGCCATTCACATATCTCCTTACAACGAACATAAGCACACAATTCAGATCATTGTGCCTGTGTCCCGGAATACCTTTTCCTCCTTTCTTCAAATATTTTCGTTTTGCTTATTAAATAGTACCGAAGAAGAAGGAAACGGTTTTAAAAAATTATATATACATTACAGTATTAACTATTCGTTCATTTTTTCTTAACATATTCACAAAAATGATAAATCAGGTCAAAATAGGTCTGTTCTTCGCTCTCTGATGCTTTTTCCCATTCATCCCTTCCGTCAAGGTCAGGGAAATACGCATCCGCTTCATAAACCTTATCGATCTTCGTTATAAGTGCCTTATCGCATCTGTCTATAAGGCTCTCGTAAACCTTCGCCCCACCTATAAGATATATATCGTCATCTTTATAGTTTTTCAACAGTTCATCAAGTTCCTCAATGCTGTGAACTACCGTAACCCCCTCAGGATTATACGAACTGTTTCCTGAAAGCACGATATTCGTCCTGTTCGGAAGCGGTCTGCCGCCCGGAAAACTCTCCAGCGTTTTCCTGCCCATGACTACTACTTTCCCCGTTGTTGTTTCGCGAAAGAATTTCTGGTCTGCCGGTATCCTCACGAGAAGGTCACCTTTCAGACCGATTGCCCATTTTTCATCTACTGCCGCTATCGCTATCATGTCTACTCCCATTTATCACATAATGAATTTATCTGGTCTGCGAATTTTGCAATGTCCTTATTCGCACAGTGCTCGTAACCGCGAATAACACTGATAAGGCGCTGTCCTGCCGCAAGAAGTCTTTCGAATACGCTGTTCCTTGAAGAACGGAGCTTTTTCTTTGACTGTGCGGCTATTCCCTTAGCCTCATAGATCATGCTGTTCTTCGCAAGGTCATAGCGTGTCCCGCTATAGGGCGCATAAGCCTTCAGTCCAAGCTTTTCGCCTATTGTCCTTGCAAAACTGTCCGTAACGGTATCGGCACCATGAACCACGAATACCTGTGAAGGCTTCCTTTCAAAAGCATCCAGCCAGTTAAGAAGTCCGTTCATATCCGCATGTCCCGAAAGACCTGTCATCGTCCTGATCTCAGCCCTGACACCTATTTCCTCGCCAAAAAGCTTTACCTCTTTTGCTCCTTCGACCAGAGCCCGTCCAAGTGTTCCCACAGACTGGTATCCGACGAAAAGAACGGTACATTCATCCCGCCAGAGATTATGCTTAAGATGATGTCTTATTCTTCCCGCATCGCACATTCCCGATGCCGATATGATCACCTTCGGCGAATCATCGAAATTTATTTCTTTTGAATCCTCGCTTGTGATGGAAAGGCGGAGTCCCTTAAAGGATATCGGATTCACACCTCGGTGTATCAGCTCCATCGCCTCTTCATCAAAGCAGTTTACCGAGTTTTTCTGGAATACCTGTGTCGCCTCGACCGCCAGCGGCGAATCCACGAATACCTGAAAATCCGGATTGCACTTTATCAGCTTTCTTTCTTTTATTTCGCGGATAAAATAAAGCATTTCCTGTGTTCTTCCCACCGCAAACGAAGGGATCACCACATTTCCGCCTCTTTCAAAGGTTCTCTCTATTATCTCCGCAAGCTCGCCTGCATAATCAGTCTCTGCCTGAGGATGCAGTCTGTCACCGTAGGTCGATTCTATGACGACGTAATCAGCCTCTTCCACTTTCTGAGGATCTTTTAGTATAGGCTGTTTACTGTTTCCCACGTCTCCTGAAAATACGATTTTTTTACTGACGCCGTTTTCGTCTATCCACACTTCTATTGCAGCCGACCCCAGCAGATGTCCGACATCTGTAAAGCGGATTTTTATCCCGTCACAGACTTCTCTTATCTCACTGTATGCCACAGGCTCCAAAAGCTTTATTGCGCGTTCCGCATCTTCCATTGTATAGAGCGGTACGAATCTAACCTCTGACGAGGATCTCTTTGCCTTTCTGTTACGCCACTCAGATTCGAACATCTGGATATGCGCGCTGTCTCGAAGCATGATATCGCAGAGCTCGGACGCTGCTTCTGTTGCGAATATTTTTCCCCTGAAGCCTTTTGCAGCCAGAAGGGGCAGGAGTCCGGAGTGGTCTATATGTGAATGGGTCAGGAATACATAGTCTATATCTGCCTCTGCAACGGGCAAGGGTATATTTTCATACAGATTCACTCCCTGTTCCATTCCATAGTCAACAAGGATTTTTTTACCGCATGCATTAAGGTAATGACAGCTTCCGGTAACTTCGTGTGCAGCTCCAATAAAAGTTAATTCCATAGGCGCCTCCGTTCGTATTCTCAGAAACTTTTATGTCTATTTTACCATAAATTTGTGTTTAAGTGACGTTTTTATCATGCTAAATTGACAATGAGCGCATAAAATTTGACCAAAAGTTGCATTATGGTTACGTAATCAGTTTATAGCAAACGTCATTGACGTTTGCCCGTTGCGCTGAATCATTTTCTTAAACCTTTTGGATAGTGATTTTTTAGAATCCTGCCGTCACTTTTTGCCCAGCCTATGGAGTAGCCGTCTGTGGATATCAGTGTCCAGCCTTTTGGTGAGGCTATGTTGAGGGTCTGACCGTTCAGATAGGCTCTTACTTCGTCTGAATCCGATTTTAGGTCGATGTATCTTAACGACTCTTCGGTTGCTATTGCGAGGGCGAGGGCGTGGGACGGTTCGAAGCGTTTCTTTTTAAGAGTACCTAAGTGCAGACCCACGCGCAGAACCTTCAGTTTATCTATGCTGCACATATCCTCCGGGATGAAACAGAGCTGTTCACCGAATTTGAAAATTCTTTTATCCGGCAGACTAAACTTCAGGTTTTCTTCTTCGAATTCCCGATAAAGTGAGATATCGCCCTTCTTCGCAGCTGCAGCCATACCATTGGAGCTTACTCTAATGGTATTCTTTTCAAGGCTTCCTTCGCGCTCAACTACGGCGATATAATGTCCCTCGCCGTCGGCGTGATGCGGCCATATCCTGACGGTTTTTTCTATTTCCTCCGCTGCCCCTTCATAAAAAGCCTTTTTTCCGCAGTCAAAGCTTTCCGATTTTTTTGCCGGACAAATATGAAAGTCGCTTTGGCGTTCAAGGAAACGTGTTATCGTTCCCTCGTCCTCTTCCGGCGCGAAGGTACAGGTGGAATAAACTATCCTGCCGCCGGGTGCAAGCATCCTTGCAGCGGCATCTATAACCTCATCCTGTCTATCGGCACACATTCTTACATTTTCCTCGCTCCACTCTTCAACGGCCGCAGGATTTTTCCTGAACATTCCCTCTCCCGAACAGGGTGCATCGACGAGTATCCTGTCAAAATATCCTCCGAATATTTCAGCAAGCCTGTCAGGTGTTTCATTTGTGACAAGGCAGTTTCTTACTCCCATCCGCTCTATATTTTCAGACAGTATCTTAGCCCTTGAAGGAATTATCTCATTCGCCACAAGGAATCCGCTTCCCTGCATGGCTGATGCTATCTGGCTTGTCTTTCCTCCCGGAGCCGCACAAAGGTCAAGGATTCTCTCATCTCTTCCGATCGAAAGATTTTCCACGACTGCCATAGCCGAAGGCTCCTGTATATAGTATACCCCTGCCTCGTGGTAGGGATGTTTTCCCGGAGCTCTTTCATTATCATAATAATAGCCGTCACTGCACCATTCTACCCTCTTAACCTTAAATTTTCCTATATTTTCGTCATTTTCAGCCGATTTATTCTTCTTTAGCCTGTTCATTCTCAAAGCATGATGATTCCCATTTTCATAAGCCCTTATAAAATCATCAAACTCATCTCCAAGCATTATTTTCATTCTATTTTCGAAATTAACGGGCAATTCCATAAATTAATACACACCTCATTACAAATACAGAAAAAGTACAAAATTTGTGCTAACAATTAAACAAATTTTTATGTTATAATTGTTATCAAAGGAACAAAATTTTATCCTGCGGGTCACAATTCCCCAAGACGCCGCAGAGAAGCCTGAAGGACAGGCAGAAAGGATTTAATGTTTAATACAGGTGATTTTGTTGTACATCGGAATGATGGTTTATGTCAGATAACAGATATTTCAACGCTCAACATTCCGGACTGTGATACAGAGAAAAAGTATTATTTTCTCACACCTACAGACAGCCCCAACAGCAGGATTTACGTTGCTGTAGGCTCCGGAGATGCATCGCTTCGTTCCCCAATAAGTGAAGACAAGGCACTTGAGCTGATTGATTCTTTTCCCTCGCTTGACACTCTTTCCGTAGAAAGCGAGAAGCAGCGTCAGAATACATATTCCAAAGCCCTTGTACAAAATGACTGTGAGCAGCTTTTAAGACTTATCAAAACAACAGCAGCGAGAAAGGCTGAGCGTGTACGCAAGGGACGCACCGCAACCTCTGTCGATGAGCATTTCCTTAAGTCGGCGCGTCGTGCATTGTACAGCGAACTTTCTTACGTGCTTGGTGTTCGGGAAGATTCGATGACCGAGTTCATCCAGGCAAGAGTAACCAACATGAATGACTAATCAGTTTAAATAATAAAAACGGGTGCCTATCTTTTCAGGATACGCACCCTTTTTCTTTTTTCAGTCAGAATGTCTCATCGATTTGATAGGAATATTGGCATAAAGTGCCGGTCCTGTGCTTCCCGTCTCTGCATCTGATTCCGTTTTGGTTATCTTGATATCCAGTCCCTGCTGGTCAATCTCCACATATCTCTGAAGAACGGCAATGATGTCGTTCTTTATACGCTCCATTATTTCCGGTGAGCAGCTTGCCCTGTCGGAAACGAGCACAAGCTTCAGACGGTCTTTAGCTATATCGCTGGTAGATTTCTTTCTGAAAAAATCCATTAATCCCATGACTATTTTCCCCTTCCTTTATCTTTAGTTTGCTGAAAACAGCGCTCCAAGTTTAGCGAAAAATCCCTTCTTCTCGTCAAGATTTTCATAAGGGACGTCTTCGCCCATAATGCGGCGGCAAATATTCATGTAAGCATTTCCAACGATAGTTCCGTCTCCTGCAAGGGGAGTACCTGTATTTGTTGCGATAACTATCTTCTCGTCATAAGGAACAACGCCGATAAGGTCGATTGAAAGAACTTCAACGACATCATCAGCAGACATCATGTTTCCATGCTTCATCATGTCAATATTAAGTCTGTTGACAATAAGCTTGTTATCGCGGATATTGTTTGCCTCAAGAAGACCGATGATCCTGTCGGCATCACGTACTGCCGATACTTCGGGAGTCGTAACGATAAGTGATCTGTCAGCTCCTGCTATGGCATTCATGAATCCCTGCTCGATACCTGCGGGACAGTCAAGGATTATATAATCAAAATCCTTCCTGAGTTCCTCTACAAGTGCCCTCATCTGGTCGGGATTGACAGCTGATTTATCCCTTGTCTGTGCTGCCGGTAAAAGATAGAGACCGTCACACTTCTTATCCTTTATCATTGCCTGTGCCGGACGGCAGGCTCCCTCTATGACATCAACTATTGTATATACGATTCTGTTCTCGAGCCCTAAAACAACATCGAGATTTCTAAGTCCTATATCTGTATCTACAAGAACTACCTTCTTGTCAAGCTTTGCAAGACCTGTACCAAGATTCGCTGTGGTAGTTGTCTTACCGACACCGCCCTTACCGGATGTTACTACGATTACTTCGCTCATTTATACGTCCTCCCTGTTATCAAACGCCTTCAAAAATTCGGTACTGTTCAAAAATGTTCTGTCAAATTTCTTTATTACTATATGTCCATCGGAAATAACTGCTACCTCCGGTGTATTCTTATCGCTCTCCGGTCTGTTGAAAATAGACCTTTTTCTTTTCTGCGTGGAATCCTTATCCTCGGAAATCGCAAGTGCATCCGAAATCCTTACCTGAAGCGGGTCGAGATGCAGTGCCATGACAAATGCCTTATCATCTCCCATTGCGCCGGCAGTAACATTGCCAAGGAGATTTCCCAGCACGAATATGCTTCCGCCTGCAACAACCTCAGCTCCCTGCTTAACATCTCCCAAAAGAAGCAGTGAACCTCTGCATGCGAAGCTGGAACCGCTTCTGAGGGTTCCTATATATATTTCTGCCGAAGCCGAATCAGCGACAGCATTCTGCTTCAGTGCCTCAGCAAGGGCAGCATTCTCTCTTTCAAGCTTCCCAAGCCTTCTTTCCGCTTCCGGGTCCTTCGGGCTTATTCCGTTATGCTTAAGCGCATCGGAAAATTTCTTTTCCAAAAGCTCATCATTTGTGAATACCGCGCCAATCTTCATCGAAGTATTGGACTCGATAATCTCGATAATCCTTGTAGTCTCTGCTTCGCTTACAGGTCTTCCCTCGATTGAAAGTGCCATTCCCGCACTGCCAAAGAATGACGCAGATGCGCTGAATTTCTCCTTTATAAGCGGCAGGAGTTCGTTAAAATCCATACGGCTGTCAAGCTTAAGCACTATACCGGACTTGACGCCTTTTATCGCTACAGGTTGACTCATACTCCCCTCCCATGTAATTTTATGCAGGCTGAAAACACTGCACTTAATATAATACAACATATTCAAGGATTTTGAAAGACAAAAATAAAAATACCGCCGCTTAGTTTAATGAAACCCTGCTGTCATTAAACCAAGTGACGGTCAAATCCAAAATATCAGCCCAGAATAGCCTTATCGCTGGCGAATTCCTCTCCTGCCACCTTTGAGAACTGGTGAAGGAGGTCTTCCACCGTAAGCTTTTTCTTTTCCTCACCCCTGATGTCAAGGATAATCCTTCCCTCATTCATCATTATGAGCCTGTTGCCATGAACTATGGCATCTTTCATATTGTGGGTTATCATAAGTGTCGTGAGGTTATCTTTATTTACTATCCTGTCGGTAGCATTCAGCACCTTTTCCGCAGTTTTCGGGTCGAGTGCTGCCGTATGCTCATCAAGAAGAAGAATCTTCGGCTTAACGAGTGTCGCCATGAGGAGCGTCAGAGCCTGTCTCTGTCCGCCTGATAAAAGTCCCGCTTTCTCGGTCATTCTGTCTTCAAGTCCGAGTTCAAGTGTTGCAAGCCTTTCGCGGTAAATTTTCTTTTCATGGGCTGTAACTCCCCAACCAAGTCCGCGCTTCTTTCCTCTTCTGTAGGCAAGGGCGAGATTCTCTTCAAGCTCCATGGTGGGTGCCGTTCCGACTGTCGGGTCCTGAAAAACCCTTCCCACAAGATTCGCCCTTTTGTAATCGGGAAGTCCCGTCACATCCTCACCGCTGATTATTATCCTGCCCTCATCAACCGGCCATACACCGGCAATGGCATTCAGCATGGTTGATTTACCGGCACCGTTTCCTCCGATGACCGTTATGAAATCGCCGTCCTCAACCTTGAAGTTCAGACCTTTAAATACCACCTTTTCGTTTATGGTTCCGGGACTGAAGGTTTTGTGGATATTCTTTAATTCAAGCATTTTATGACTTACCTCCCTTTCCGGCTTTCTTAAAGGAGCTCTTAGCCTGTGACTGGAGATAAGGAACTGCAAGGAATATCGCAACTATCAGTGCCGTAAAAAGCTTCAGGTAATTCGAATCAAGCTTAAGCCAGAGCACAACGACAACTACCATATAGTATATAACTCCGCCTAATACCACGAAGCTCATACGTCCCGCAAAATTCAGATGTTTGCCCGCTATCGCATTTCCGATAACCTCTCCGATAATTACGGCAGCGAGTCCTATAACGATGGCTCCGCGTCCCATATTTATATCTGAAAAGCCCTGGAACTGCGCCATAAGTCCGCCTGCAACAGCAACGAGACCGTTTGAAAGGGCAAGACCTATGATCTTCATGAAATTTATGTCTATACCCTGTGCCTTACTCATCTGCGGATTGCAGCCCGTAGCACGAAGTGCCGAACCCTGCTCCGTTCCGAAATACCAGTAGAGAACTGCAATGACAAGAACCGCAAAGACCACACCAACAGTTATCGCCATGCTGACATGTCTTGAACTGATTGCCAGATAGAATTTATCCACGCTGACAGCCTTGTTCGCC
>CAJOPI010000413.1 GCA_905236275.1 uncultured Lachnospiraceae bacterium
GCAGGAGCATCTGCAGTTCCCGCCTTGCTTCCTGAGCCTCCGGCGATCACTCCATTTGCACCGTCTCCGTTCGCAGTGAAGGTACTTGTCTCACCGTCAAGACTTCCCGCTGTAACCGAGCCTCCGTCAGTCGCATATAAAAGCGCATTCATTCCCCACTCCATAGCTATTTCCACATTATAAGCACTGAGTGAGTTTAGATATGACATCTTAGCCCAATTTGCCTTTGAAGTTGAATCAGCCTCCACGTGATCGACCGAAACCGAAGCGTAGTCGTTAGCCCAGAGGATACTTCTTTCCTCATTTGTATCCGCCTCAACCTTTGCGCCATCCTTTGAACTGTCGGCAACAAGGCTGTCTTCATGCACGTTATTTCCTTCACCGCTTGCCTTGAGCACAGCATTTGCAAATGCGAGATAATTCGGATTCAGCTTATCTCTTGCGCTGAGTCCGTCAAGGTTCTCATTTGTACTCGATATCGTAGTTGTCTCGTAGGAGTAGTTCACACCATAGGGAGAATAGTAAATAACGTCAATTTTTCCATCGTTATCAGTATCCTCATAAGCCATATATTTATATGATCCGACACCTGTTGCGGAATAGTGCCCTGTCTCGCTGTCCTTATCCACTTCTTCTCCGGTCTTTACGTCATAGGCAAGACAGTCCTCTGCAAGCTCGACCTTATTTCCGTTTAAGTAGTAGCCTTCTTCATAATTGAATAATGACTTAACATCGCTGTATGACTCGTCGGAAGCTATTTTCTCATTCAGTTCTTCCGCATCTTCCGCTGAAAGGTACCAGAGAGTATTTACGAGGTCACTCGCACTTACCTTATCGGCAAATTTCTCATTAACTTCTATGACCTCCTCCTCAGCCACATACACATCTCCACTAAAGCTAACTTTCCCATCCGAATAGCTGACATCCGAAGCTTCACCGGTCGCACTTACGGCTATTGCAGCAATATCATCTGCTGTTATGGAATAATCAGTGGACTTGGTTACGTTGAGATATGTTCCGCCTGCAATCGCAGCCGATCCCTCATTTTCTATCTCAACTGTAAGAAGCTCTGTTCCATCAGTAACGACACTCTTGCCTCCGGCTTCCTTTACAGTAGTTCCCGACGGGAGATAAAGATTGGCATTACCGCTGCTCTGAAATGCCGCATCATCAATCTCAACATCAGGATTTGCAAAGGAAATGATAGAAGCTGTATTTAAATCATAGAAAGCCCACTCATCAACCTTAGTTACGCTATCAGGAACATACACAGCCATTATTTCACCATGATGACCAAATGCCTGTGAAGAGATCTCTGTAACAGGTGCTCCTCCAAGAACGCTCGGTACGATGACAACCTCATCCGTCTTTCCGGCATAATAAGTTATCGTGCTTGTTACTGTTGCATTCTCACCTTCGCCTGTAGTTATGACATCAAAAGACCAGTCTCCCTCCGTTACGGAAACCTTAGAACTGCTTTCCTGTGCTCCTCCCGGTCCACCACCGGGACCTCCGGGCGCTTCTCCCGGTGCTCCTCCCGGTCCGCTCTGTTCGCCTTCATTTCCGGCATCTCCGTTCTCCTCTGTGTTTTCAGTTGCTGCTGCAGTCATTTCCGTACTCTCACTGCTACTTACTGAACTTCCGCATCCACTAAGGGAAGAAACCGCCATCATAGCTACCGCAATCGCACATGCAACAATTCTGATTGTTCTTCTATGCATTCCAACCTCCAAAAGTTTACTATCGTTACAGTAATTATTCTGAGGCAATATTGTATGATGTCAGGGTCAAAAGTCATCATCCACGGCAAGCTTGCTTGCTGGTGGGTGAATGACTTTATGACCCGCCCCAATATGAGAGTGAATACTACGAACACTTAGCGAACGCAAGTGAACTTAGTGAGAGTGTATGCACAGCTGCACGAAGCACGGAACAATCCCTGACATCACTTTTGACCCCAACATCATTGTATAGATTAAATATGGAAAAAATATCTTTTAACTGTGAAAGAAATGTGTACGATAAACGTCAAAACCACCGGTGCATTATAGGTTATTTTTATTTTTTTCTTCTTACGTTTGTGCTGCCACTATAATCCGGCACTTTTTCGAAACTATGTCATATTATGACCCGCCCCAAACTCTTACAATATCCACGCTATTCCTTTCGCCATCCTTATATCTGCATCCTTAAAATGATTACCGGGATTTTTCTCAAAAACTGTTTCAATGCCCTTTTCCCAAAAAAATCTCTCTATCTGAGCTGTCTTTTCTTCAACCGACGACAATATCGGATTCCCGGTCAGTGCCTCTTTGTCTCCAAGCGAAAAATATATTCTGTCCACATCACTTTTTAGTTCATTTTCCCTGATATAATCTGTAAAATCAGGAAACCACATGGACCCGGAGACACTTACTGCCCTTCTGAACCGGTTCGTACAAAAGAGACTGTATATGGCGAAAAGACCGCCCAGAGAATATCCTGCAATCGCTGTATACAAAGGCTCTTCTCCAATTTCTTCATTTATCGCAGGAAGAATCTTATCAGTAAGCTTTTTAAGATAATCCTCTGCACCCCCGCTGAAAGGTGTATCATTTTTCGAAAGGGGTGGACATTCCCATGGTGTCATTTCATCATTCCATGCTATGTCACTTATTACAGCAAGACAAAACCTCTTGTCTGTCATATCTTTTAAGGCATTAAAAATGCTGCTGCCATCGCCTCTGAAAGTATTCAGAAGAACCAGCGGCACCTCCTCCCCCTTATTACCATAAATATGTATGCTCTTTCCTTCAACTTCCATAAAAATCTCTCATCCTCTTTTGACTCATACTTATCCCGGTGCCTTATTTAGAAACAACTATATTCATATTGTACAAATCTGTTTGACGCGCGTCAAACATCAAACAGAAAAATAACACCGGAAGTCTTGACGACTTCCGGTGTTTTGATTTTTCTAAAAAGATTTTCTTAGAACTTACCAGCTTTTGCAGCTTCCTCTATACTAACAGCTGTCGAAACCGTCATACCAACCATCGGGTTGTTTCCTGCACCGATGAGACCCATCATCTCTACGTGTGCGGGAACTGATGAAGAACCTGCGAACTGTGCATCCGAGTGCATACGTCCGAGTGTATCGGTCATACCATAGCTTGCAGGACCTGCTGCCATGTTATCAGGGTGAAGTGTACGTCCCGTACCGCCTCCTGAAGCAACCGAGAAATACTTCTTGCCTGCCTCTACGCGCTCCTTCTTGTAAGTACCTGCAACGGGGTGCTGGAATCTTGTAGGGTTGGTTGAGTTACCTGTGATGGAAACGTCAACGTTCTCCTTCCACATGATAGCTACACCTTCCTGAAC